>NZ_JABMCQ010000042.1 GCF_013179575.1 Sphingobacterium shayense
TTAATAAAAGTGGATTTCACGTTTGTAGCACATCCTCTACAACAACTTTTCTTTCCGTTATCGTAAAGCAATACGAGAAAAGTGTTAAAATCTGTTAATTTAGGTTTAAAAACTGGCGTCGTTGTTTGGAATATGGGACATTATGTATTAGATTTGCTTCAGTCTATGTGATACATAAACGGCAACTGAGTAAAACGTTGTAAATTAAGCGAACATAATGAATACAAAGAAACTAGTAGCAGGAATGCTCTTCATAGGCTTATGTCTAGTGTCGCAGGCACAAACAACCAAAAAATCTACCGATTCCGATCCCGACAACCTAGCAAAAGAATATTTTTCACAAATCATGGGTGTAGCCACAACAACAATGGCTAATACAAAACTTTACCAGTTCGTGTATGAATGGTTGGGAACACCTTATCGTCTAGGCGGTGATTCAAAACGAGGCATCGACTGTTCAAAATTTTCCTTGGCTGTTTATGAAAATGTTTTCAACACGACAATAGGCTACAATAGTCGTAATCAATACGCCAATGTAACCCCGATTCGCAAGAAAGACCTTCAATCAGGAGATTTAGTATTTTTTAAAATTCGCAGTAGACAAATTACCCATGTTGGGATTTACCTTGGCGATGGCAAGTTTGCACATGCATCCTCCAGTCGAGGGGTGATGGTAAGTAATCTTGATGAGGCTTACTGGAAACGCTACTATTATCAAGGTGGTAGACCAGAAGAATCAAAAACCATGACAGCAAATATCGATTCCGACGATAAAAATGAAAACTTAAATTAACATAAAAAATATTTTTAAAAGGTCTGAAAGCAGTTTCAGACCTTTTTTGCTTTAAGCCTATTTAGTTCATAAAGAATTATTATTTTTACCAGCAGCAATCAAGAGAATAATATGTCGATAAAAAGAACACTTATTTTAGATAAAAATCAGATTCAACAGAAATCGATCCGCATCGCCTACCAAATTTTAGAGGATAACTTTGAGGAAAAAACCCTAGTACTTGCTGGTATCGCAGACCGAGGATACGTCTTTGCTCAAAGATTACAGAAAATCCTCCAAGAGATCGCACCAAATAAAAGTTTCGAGCTATTAAAAGTCGTGATCGCAAAAAACAAGAGAAGCTTAGATGCATCAACAGATTTACCAATCGAGATTGCTAAAGACAAGGTTATCGTCGTTGTCGACGATGTACTGAATAGCGGGCGTACACTTGCATATGCCTTAGGTATGTTTATTGACGTACCGTTAAAAAAAATGCGTACAGCCGTATTGATAGACCGTTCGCATCACCATTTCCCAATTTTCAGCGACTACTACGGGATAAAGCTATCAACTATCTTAAAAGAAAACGTTGAGGTCGAATTGCAAGAGTACGATAATAAAGACGATTCCGCTTGGCTCGCTTAATCGAAGTTGTGGTAGTGGTCAATTAACTTACTTTACGAATTTTCAGCTTTTGTCCGACACGTAGCTTACTATTATTTAGACTGTTATCCGTCTTTATTTTCCTGACAGTGCTACCTTTATAACGATTGGAGATATGCGATAATGTTTCTCCTTTACGAACTGTATGCGTCACGTAGGAAAGTTTGGACTTCTTTCTATCGGGCGTATCTTTAACTTTCGTCACCGCGGCTAAACGTTTAGAAGTTTCAGCTTCGGAAGTTTTATTGACAATTAATTCACGTCCTTCAATCGTACTATTGTTCACCAATCCGTTCCATGCTTTTAAATCTTGAACCGTAACAAGGAAGGCATTAGCCAATGACGACAATGTTTCTCCCTTCTTAACGACATGCAATACGTTCACTCGATTTCTAGATCCTTCTTGCGGGACAATTTTAGCAGAAGCAAGCAGCTGTTGTTGCTGAGGTTCAACATTGAGCTGATTATTCAACGCTGCATAAAGTAAACTATCATTCAAATGAGAGGTTTCCGGAACAATAATCCGAGCCGGGTTCGCAGAAGAAGCAACAACTGTTTCTTTCTTTATAGCAGGATTAAATTCTTTTAACGTTTCCAACGGTAGGTCAACTGCACGAGCGACTTGATTGAGATCTACGTTTTGTTCAACTATTATGGGTTTAGGTATCCAAGTAAAGTTTGACGGTATAGTTTCTATACCATACTCATTAGCATGCTTCAAAACATACGTCATGGCGATAAATTTCGGAACGTAATTCCGGGTCTCCGCAGGCAGGTAGGGTGACAGCTGCCAAAAGTCCGGATTGCTGAGGCCAGATCGTTTAATTGCTCGTCGCACCCCCCCTTTTCCACAATTATACGAGGCAAGCACCAGCAGCCAATCTCCAAACTCACTATACGCCTCTTTAAAATAACGGCTAGCGGCATAACCTGCGGCATAAGGATCTTTTCGCTCATCAATTGTATTATTTATTGTCAAATCATACTCTTTGGCTGTAGCATACATAAATTGCCATAAGCCCACCGCGCCTGCACGAGACACCAAATGAGGATTAAGCGAGGATTCAATCACCGAGAGATACTTCATTTCTTCGGGCACCCCAGCCTCTTTAAAGATCTTCTCGTAAATCGGGAAATAATATTGTGAGAGTCCATCTAATTTAGCCAAATACGGATTATAGTTTCTCGAACTATAGGTTTCTATGTATGATTTAATTTTTTCATTATACGCTAAAGGTACGCTACGCTGAATTTTCCGGAGGCGACTGTAAATAACAGAATCTTCTTGGGTCCGCAAAGGTCCGGTGAAGGATAGTGTTTTGAGCGTATCAATCCCTGAAAAGATAGCATTTCGTTGGATTGACGCAATATTATGAAATACAAGTTCGTCACTTATCAATGCCGAAGCATCCATATCTTGAGCACGAACATGGGTTAGAATACTACAGGCACAAAAAGTGAGCGCCCATAAATATCGTTTTATCATAGGATTTGATTTTATGAAAAATACACGTTTTAGGTATGATACTAATGTATTGCAATAGTAGTAAAACGTAAGAACTTCGAACTTAGTATGTCGAGATCGACAAACTACATAAAAAAACTAGAGAGTTTTATGCGAAAATCACATAAAGCTCTCTAGTATGTTTTCAGAAATATATTTTACTATGGATTTTGTGTATTGTTTTTATTAGGCTCTTCTTCGCTTTTCGAACCATCTTCGCGTTGACCATCTTTAAATTCCTTAACTCCACGACCTAAGCCCCGCATTAATTCTGGAATTTTTTTACCTCCGAATAGTAACAAAACCAAAACCACTATGATAATAATCTCCTGTGTCCCGATAAATAATAATCCCGATGTGTACATAGTTTTTAAAATCTTAACGTTGCTTTCATTATCAACGTTTTACAAATATATAATTAAATTTAAGAAATCCCTGTAACTATTTTGCTAGCCAAGAATTCGGATTCATTGCCGTTTGACCCTGATAAACTCCAAAATTCACTACCGAATATCCTGCATCTGGATCCGCGTCGGCGGTACCAATTTGCTGGCCTCTAGAAACTTTTTGTCCTTTACTCACGGACACGCTTTTCAAGTTCGAATACGACGTGTAGTATTCACCGTGGTTGATTACAACAAAACTACCAAAGACCTGCACCGCCACACCGTCAAATACAGCTTTGACCGCCCCGTTCGTCGAAGTTCGAATAGCCACATCCGGATGATCGAGTTGCACATTTCTTTCCACTTTTTCAAATCCGAAGTTACGAACAATCTGTCCTTGCGCAACTGGCCATGGTAACCGCCCTCGATTTGATTTAAAATCCGCGGAGAGTTTCGCCGCCGCAGGTGTCGAACGTAATATTTCACTATCTGACTTACGCGGGGTCACTTTCTCAACTTCAGCGACCGTTTTACCCGTACGTTTGGCTTCTTCCTCCGCTGCTTTTCGACGCGCCTCCTCGGCCCGCCTACGCTCTGCCTCAATTTCGCGACGAATTGCTTGTTTAATCATCGCATCGATTTTTCGCTTCTCTTGTTGCTTCTTCGTTAACTGTCCTTGATAGCTTGATTCTTCTTTACGAAGTTGACTAAGTTCCTTGGCGTGTGCTGCTCTATCCTTAGCTATTGTAGCCTTCTCTTGCTCCTGCTCTTTCAATAGCTTATGTTGCATTTGACGATCTCGCTCAAGTTGCGCAATCTTCAATTCTATTTCCTTGCGCGTAGCTTCGATTTCAGCAACCTTTATTTTACGTGCATCACTAAACTGCTGAAGATATTTCACCCGTTTGAATGCTTGATTAAAATCTTTTGACGCAAACACAAACATTAATTTATTATAACCATTCTTATTGCGAAATGCGAAAAGGATCATCTTTTCATAGTCATCGCGCATTTTTTCAAGTTCAGCCTTTAAATTATCAACTATTTTAACATTCTTTTGAATATTATTATTTATGATACGTAACTCGGAATTTATGGTTTTTATCTTGTCCTCGCGTAAATCCAGCTGCCTACTAAGCGCATTGACCTCCTTTTGAGAAAGCAACTTCTCGGCGGTTTTAGCTCTTAATACTTTTGTTAATTCCGCGATTTCAACATCTATCTTTTCACGTTGCTTTTTTAGTTCCGCACTGCTCTGCGCTGACAACAGCCCAATTCCTAGACTACAAACTATAAAGAAGCTAACTAATATTTTTTTTACGTTCATGAACCGTTTCTCTCTATATATCGGTTAAATTTAGCTTACAAAAGTAGAATATACATGTTATACAGCCAATTATTTTATACTTTTTCTAATTAATCGCTCTAATTTATGACTTTATATCTCTCAGAAACCGTAAAAGGTAATTCGACCGGTGCATTAAAATTTACTCGACTAAAATCCAGTTTTGCATTGATAGACATATTCTCTCCTACAATATCTAACGCAATATTCTGTGGGAAATTATAACCACCGGTTGTCGCGTAATTACCATAATAAGCCTCTAAATTCGAGGTTCCTCCGACTTCTTGTAGGATAAAGTTGAATGGCCTATTTTCTTTATTTATTCTATATTGAAAAGAAAGCTGGTCTTTAATTCCAATAACTATAAACTCATCTTGCGCACTTGCTACTTGCACATTATCCGTACGCAAAAGTGACGACGAAACGTTAGCCAACAACAAATCCTGAAGTGTAGTAAATGTTACACCCGGGTTCACATAATTATAAACGTAACTAAACGGTTTGCTGATATACTCACCTTGTAAACGATTTATAATTTTCACGCTGTCCGGTGTGATTAATACGCGCGCCGCCTCAACCCCTAAAATAGCCGTTACAGAAATCCAAATTGCTTTATCCCGATCGATCCGTATATTTAGCGTCACATCTCGTTCTTGTTTGTTCATCTGAATCTTTGTCTTCGCTCGTCCAGAAAAAGTGTGAAAATCTAAATTGTTCAGTTCGAAGCTGCGAATACTCTCCGCATTCGCCGAAGCTACATTAGATTCAACTTTATCTGGCATGTTTATTTTTTGTCGGGTCTTACAGCTGGCAAACAAGCCGACCACCGCCATTAACCACATAAATCTATTCCACATACGCCCTGGTTGCTATTTTCGTTTTCAATTTTTCCACATCGATGCCACTTCCTTCGCTCATCGAAAGCGCTTTCTCCCATTGCTTGAGCGCATCTTTGGTACGACCCGTTTTTGAAAGAATATCGCCGTAATGCTCATATAAAACTGCGTTAGGTTCACCTGCACCCATCGCTTTCTCCATCCATTTTATAGCCTCCGTATACTTCTGCTGTTTGAAAAGTATCCACGCATATGTATCTTGAAAAGTGCTGGAAGCAGGATCAAGCGTATTAGATTCTTTAGAAAGTTTTTCAGCAAGATCTAATTTCTCGTTCCGTTCGGACAGATAATACGCATAGTTATTCATTGCTGTAGCATTTGTGCTGTCCAATTTAATTGCTTCTTCATAGGCAACATCCGATACATCGGCCATTTTGAGTTTATGATAAAGATCCCCTAAACCAGCATATATTAGGGACTGTAAGTAGTGATTTTCTTTCCCACTGTTATCCAATGCCGACTCCATCATCTTACGCGCATTATCGGTATCGTCTTTAACCATATACGACAATCCTGTAAAATAAAGAAGTAACGGATTATTTGGATTTGCTTCGAGAGCTTCAAATCCATGCGCTATTGCTTGGTCGGGTTCATTCAGCCCCAACTCTACGTTTATTAACATACGCCATGCATCAACATGATTTTTGTTGATGCCAACGGCCGTTAAGAACAATGATCTCGCTTCTTGCAAATTACCTCTTCGCCATAAAACGTCACCTTTCGCCACATGGCTGTCGGCAACCCGAGGATGTTTCAATACCAAGATATTAGCAAGATCTTGCATCTGTTCCAATTCGAACTTAGTGGTTCCGTTTAAGATCGTATACATTACCCGATGTTTATCTAGATAATTTACGTCGTCCGCTTCAAAAGCTTTTTTGATAGATTCAAACGCCTGAATATCTTTACCGCCTGCTACATAAGCATTCGCAATATCAAGATATAAAAGGTTATCTTTACTATTAGCTACTCCATCCTCAAGTACCTGGATAGACTTTTTCCAATCGTCGTTAGCTAAATATATATAACCCAATGTACTATATATTTGACGAACGGTCGACTTTTCCTTTAACCAGGGCGTTAACAATTGTTCAGCTTCAACTTTACGATCGAGATCAACTAAGATTTCCGCTTTAATGACGTCCAAGGTATCCGACGTTCCGAAACGTTTTGTAGTGACTTCATATGTCGCCAGTGCATCTTCGGATTGCTTATTGGCATGCTGAAGCATAACCTTCTCACGGTATATCGACACCTTTTCCGGATTAGACGCAATAACTTTATCTAAAACTTCAATTGCCTTACTAAACTCTCCTTGACTTTTGTGCAACTCCACGAGGTAATTAGCAAACATTAAATTTGAAGGTTCAAGCTGAAATGCTTGTTGTGCCAAAGGAACCGCAACGTCAAAATTACGGGCCTGCCCAAATAAGAGTGCTTTTGCGTAATAGACTTCTGCTGCTTCCGGATATTTCGCTATCACCCTGTCAAGTGTCTGGATTGCTCCCTCCAAATTTCCAACACGAAGAAACCCTTCTACTGCTACCAATTCTTGTTTATAAGGTTTATCCCCAACATCTACTTGTTGTGCGTAACTCTGAGACAATGTCCCCAGACTCGCAATCACACAAGCTCCTATCCAAACTATTTTTTTATACATTCTAATTCTATTCCGTCCTATAATTAACCATCAAAGCCAAAATCCATTTTAATAAAAGTAGCACCCGCCACCTTAGACCATGATATATAAAGATGACAAAAAAAAGCAAAACTTTAGGTAAATACTCTTAAAACATGTTAAAATTCGTTATTCCCACTAAACTCGTTACTTTGCATCTGGATTAGAAAATTCTAAAATCACGCTTAAAAAACGTCGATCCGGTATAGCGCTTTGTCTGCCCCCATCCAGCAGTCCGAACCCATTCAATAAAAGTAAAATACATTTTTTTTATTAGAATATATTAACGTACCTTTGCAAACCTAATTGTAGTGATTACAAGAGGATAAAAAGATTTATTAATTAATTAAATAAAAGCAAGTGAATACGTTAAGTTACAAAACTGTCTCTGCCAACAAGAACACCGTTAACAAAGAGTGGATTGTTGTTGACGCTGAAGGAGAGATTTTGGGGCGCTTGGCAAGCAAAATTGCGAAAGTAATTCGTGGAAAGCACAAGCCTACATTCACCCCACACGTAGACTGTGGTGATAACGTTATTGTTATCAACGCAGACAAGATTAAACTAACAGGAAACAAACTAGGCGATAAAGTCTACGTTCGTTACACTGGCTACCCAGGTGGTCAGCGTTTTGTTTCTCCTAAAGAATTGTTGGCTAAACACCCTGAACGCATCGTTGAGAAAGCTGTTCGTGGTATGCTTCCTAAAAACCGTTTAGGACGTCAATTATTCAAAAACCTTTATGTGTATGCTGGAACAGAGCATAAGCATGAAGCACAAAATCCAAAATCAGTTAAATTTTAAGGAGAGCAAACATGTCAACAACAAACACTTCAGGTAGAAGAAAAACCGCTGTTGCCCGCATTTACTTAACTGCTGGTGACGGAAACATTACCGTAAATGGTAAAGATTATAAAGAATATTTCCCAACATTGCCATTGCAATACATTGTTACTCAATCAACTGAAGTAGCTGGTGCAGCTGGAAATTTTGATGTGAAAGTTAACGTTCATGGTGGTGGTGTCAAAGGACAAGCTGAGGCGGTGCGTTTAGCAATTGCTAAAGCTTTAGTAGAACTTGACCCAGAAGTAAAACCGGCTTTACGTGCAAAAGGACTAATGACTCGCGATGACCGTATGGTTGAGCGTAAGAAACCAGGACGCCGCAAAGCACGTAGAAGATTCCAATTCAGTAAACGTTAATCAAAGGAGGATCAAAAAATGGCAAGAACAACTTATCAAGAATTATTGGATGCAGGTGTGCACTTTGGTCACCTTACACGTAAATGGGATCCGAAAATGTCGAAGTACATTTTCATGGAACGTAACGGTATCCACATCATCGACTTGAATAAAACTCTTACGAAATTAGAAGAAGCTGCTTCAGCTATCAAACAAATCGTAAAATCAGGTCGTAAAGTATTATTCGTAGCAACGAAAAAACAAGCAAAAGAAATCATCGCTCAACAAGCGAAAGATGTAAACATGCCTTTCGTAACTGAAAGATGGTTAGGTGGTATGCTTACAAACTTTGCAACAGTACGTAAGTCTATCAAAAAAATGTCGAACATCGACAAAATGCAAAAAGACGGTACTTTCGATGTATTATCTAAAAAAGAAAAATTGATGATCCAACGTGAGCGTATCAAGTTAGAGAACCTTTTAGGAGGTATCGCTGACCTAAACCGCTTACCGGCTGCTTTATTCATCATTGATGTTAAAAAAGAACACATCGCTGTGGCTGAAGCACTTAAATTGAGCATCCCTACTTTTGCAATGGTAGATACAAACTCTGACCCTTCAAATATCGATTTCCCTATCCCTGCTAACGATGACGCTACAAAGTCTATTAGCTTGATCGCGGGAATCATTGGAAAAGCAATTCAAGAAGGCTTAGAAGAACGTAAACGCGATAAAGAAGAAGAAGCTGAGAAAGAAGCTGTAGCTGAGAAAGTTGCAGTAGACACTCCTGAAGCGACTGAAGCTAACGCAGGAAAACGTCCTCGCAAAGCAAAAGACGGAGAATAATATTCTGTATTAAACCGGATAAGCATGTGTTAGTCTTCTTGAAGTATTTCTTCATGGGTCTACAAATGCCTTATCCGGTTTTTTGCTATTTAACAAAAGCTTAATCTTATTCCACAAACAATATGGTCTGGATTAGGTTTTTTAGATTGTAAATTAAAAAAAGAAATAAAAACATGTCAGTACAAATTTCTGCATCAGATGTAAACAAATTGCGTCAACAAACTGGCGCTGGTATGATGGATTGTAAAAAAGCGTTAGTTGAAGCTAACGGTGACTTCGAAGCCGCTGTTGACTACTTACGTAAAAAAGGAGCTAAAGTAGCTGCTAGCCGTCAAGACCGTGACTCCAACGAAGGTGTAATCATTGCTAAGGCAGCAGCCGATGGCAAATCAGGTATCGTCGTAGAGGTGAACTGTGAAACTGACTTCGTGGCCAAAAATTCTGATTTCGTAGCCTTCGCTGAAAAAATCGCAGAAGTAGCATTGAACGAAAAACCAGCGTCCTTGGATGCTCTTAAAGCACTAACACTTGATGGTAAAGTGATTGCTGACACTCTAATCGAGCAAACTGGAGTTATCGGCGAGAAAATCGACATCTCAAAATTTGAGGTTGTTTCAGGTGAAAAAGTTATTGCTTATATCCATGGTAACTACCGTTTAGGTGTATTAGTAGGCCTTTCAGCAGACGTTGATGGTGCTGATGATGCCGGTAAAGATGTTGCAATGCAAATCGCTGCTATGAACCCTATAGCAATCGATAAAGATGGTATTGACCAAAACACAATCGACCGCGAGATCGCTATTGCGAAAGAGCAAATCATAGCAGAAGGTAAACCTGCTGAAATGGCAGAAAAAATTGCACAAGGGAAATTAAACAAATTCTTCAAAGACACTACTTTGTTGAACCAAGAATTTGTGAAAGATTCATCTAAAAGCATCGCGCAGTTCTTAGATTCAGTATCTAAAGGTCTGACGGTTAAAACTTTCAAACGTATCCAATTAGGCGCGTAGTTTAACTTTGCACTATTGCAGATATTACGGATTTAAAGTTCGTTTTAAAAGCCTCATCCAATTGGACGAGGCTTTTGTTATTATCTGGCCGCGAGCCGTAGTTCATCCTTCACTTATAGTCACATTTAAGATAGTTTTACTACATTTGAAAAACCGAGATTATCAAAATGAAAAAAACAACTATTTACAACATATTAATATGCTTAATGTGTAGTTTCGTTTCTGATCTACCTGCTCAACAAATCATCTCATCAAAACAATTGACAATCCAAGGGAGAGCATTCGATAACAGCCCCAAATTTCATCGAGTGGATACTGCAAAGTACGGCAATTTGCCTAAGGCCGTAAAAAGACTGCTAACCAACTCTCCAGGGATGTACACTACCTTCCGAAGTAATACTGAAACGGTAGCAATAGACTGGACTACTGCCGACGCAAAATTAGGAAACAACTCTACTCCGATCATGTCCAGAGGCTTCGATCTTTACGTCAAAGAAAATGACGGCTGGCACTTCGCTGGTGTTGCACGTCCTGATCTTACGAAGCCATCAAGTTCATTTACAATCGTAGAAGAGATGGATAATAGCGAAAAAGAATTTCTCCTTTATTTCCCTTTATACAAAGAGTTAAACTCCTTCGATTTACGGCTCGATGAGCAAGCTTCCTTTGTGCCTACAGATCAGAAATACAACACGAAAATCGTCATTTATGGTTCTAGTATCGTCCATGGTGCTTCGGCAAGCCGTCCAGGATTGGCATACCCTTCCCAATTAAGTCGTCGCCTAAACGTCGAGGTGATCAATCTTGGTGTTAGTGGAAATGCTAAGATGGAACTGCCATTAGCGCAAATGATCAACGATATTCAAGACATTGACCTAATCATAATGGACTGTGTGCCTAACAGCACGCCTGAACAGGTCGCGGAACGTACATTTACTTTCGTTAAAGAATTACGAAAAAAACACCCGAGCACCCCCATACTAATGATTGAGAGTATCTCTAGACAGATCGGAAACTATAACCTAAAGTGGAAAAAAAGATTACAGGATCAGAATGGTAATTTCAAAAAAGAGTATGACAAACTCCTTAATAGCGGAGAAGAAAACCTTTATTACATCCCTTCCAATGATTTAATAGGCCACGACACGGAGGGAACCGTAGACGGTACGCATCCTACAGATGTTGGCTTTGCGCGCATGGTCGAAATTATAGAATCGAAAATTAAAGAAGTCCTAAAAAACATATAAGTAGCATATAAAGCAGAAAAATGCTAATTTCCAATCATATATGAGGCTATCAGACTCTTCCGGGCAGCAAAATGATGATGATCAACTTTTAAAAAGTTTTCATAAAGAAGGTGATTTGAACGTACTTGGTGAACTTTTTGCTAAACATAGCGAGATGGTCTATTATGTTTGCCTGCGTTACTTTAAAGATGTGGAAAGAAGCAAAGATGCCGTGATGCAGATTTTTGAATTACTTATCACCAAGGTAAATAAACAGGAAATTAAAGATTTTCCAAAATGGCTATACGTTGTGAGCAAGAACCACTGCTTAATGGCACTGCGATCGGTCAAAAATAATAAAGAAATTCCTATGTCTGATTTTATGGAATTTACTTCAATAGTGCATCCAGAGGAAACGTATCAGCAACGGGAAGAAATATTAACACTGTTAGAGGATTGCATAAGTAAACTTCCTGAGAAGCAAAGAAATAGTGTAGAACTTTTTTTTCTGAAAGAAAAATGTTACAAAGACATCACTGCAGCGACTGGGTATAATCCTAAAGAAGTAAAAAGCTTTATCCAAAATGGAAAAAGGAATTTAAAAATATGTATGGATAAAAATGGAAAATCGACGATTTGACATAGCCCATATTCGTAAATACGTCAAGGGAGAGTTGTCCGATAAGGAAATGTATGTATTAGAACGTGCTTCACATGAGGACGAAATGCTTATGGATCTTATCCTAGGTATTGAGGCAGATGAATCGGCGGGACAAACATTCAATCGTGAGGAAATTATAAACCGCATTCATAGTCGTAACCAAAAAAAATCCGGAAAAAAAATACGCTCCCTGATACCGATCTCCGTTGCCGCTTCAATTTTGTTTGTTTTTGGAATAGGCTATTACTTCTTTTCTTACCAGAAAGAAAAATATACGGAAAACTATCTCAGCGAAAGTCCCCGCTTCCCCTCCGAGCTCGGTCCTGAAGTTGACAGTATTGGACGTTCAACAGTACAACAGGAAGACACTAAAGAAAAACCTGAAGAGCCGCCTCGCATAGCACAAACCAATATTTCTAAGAAGAGAAATTCTACGCAACAAAAAACGGAAAAAAAAGACATTAAAGATTTACCGCGAATAACAATCAATGGCACAGTACCTGGAATCAAAGATGACAGCTTAAATCCATTAAGTGACAACAAAACCAAGCGACTTGCTACATTAAATCATGAAACAAGTCATTTGCCAATAATTGAAATTCATACAAATAAAGAAAGTGCTATCGCTGCAAATGCACGTATGAATGCTCGGAAATCCCACGTGACGGATACATTAGAAAATAATATCTACGGATATACGAGCGATCAACCGTCTATTTCTTCCCGGTATGCAATAGATCAAGATTCACCATTTCGTAATGCACAGGTAATGTCTTCCACCACAACCATACGACAAGGACACGATACAGCCCTTAAAAAACTGCCGGAAGACAACCAGCTAGATGAAGTGGTGGTCACCAAGGCTCCCCTTCCCAAACGGTCCGAACCTATCATCGGATGGACTTCTTACCGAAATTATCTAAAAAAAGCGACTGGAGAATATGAAGGGCAAAATGGATCTGTAACCGTCTCGGTGGATATTAATAGTAATGGAAAACCCGAAAACATTCGTATTATTGAAACAAGCTCCCCGACTTTGTCAAATCACGCTATTACGATAGTCAAACAAGGTCCCAGGTGGATACCGGGCCGCAAGAACAATAACGTGAAGTTTAAAATCGAATTTAATAATTAAAATCGTTCACACTTATTTTTTTACCGGCACAAATTCCTTATTTTGCTAATGATTAGTGTGGACAAATGAAATACAAACAAATTAACAATAATTCGATTAATCAGGTGATGCTAATCATCATCATTATACTGATTTGCATTTTAGTTTTCAAAAATCTTATTTACTACCTCCCGGGATTCCTCGGTGCTGTCACGCTCTATATACTGTTTCGTAAATCTTACATCAAATTGACCGAAGAAAGAAGATGGAACAAAATACTAACAAGCATCTTATACATTTTGCTTTCCATCGTGTTTATCGTATTACCTTTCTGGGCCTTAATCGATTATCTCGTACCTCAAATTAATGAATTCCTTGGCAATAAGGCGGAGATAATCGCCAAATTTAATGCGCTAAAAACATTCATGAGCGATAAACCTCTTTTAAAGGATATCGACATGTCTGACTCAGCGCTACTAAACTTTTTACAACGATCTACCCGTTATGTACCGAATATCATTAACTCCGTGGCTGAAGTTATGGTTAACATTATTGTCACATTCTTCGTTTTATTTTTTATGCAGATCCACTCCAAAAGAATGGAAACGACGTTATATAAATCAATCCCATTCAGCAGAGATAGCAAACGCGAAATATGGGACGAAGTTAATTTAATGATACGTTCGAATGCTATTGGTATACCTATCTTAGGTTTCTGTCAAGGAGTTGTCGCAATGATAGGCTATTGGATATTCGGTATTGACAATTTCGTGCTTTTAGGACTACTCACCGGCATATCCTCTGTCGTCCCAATATTGGGTACAATGACAATTTATACTCCGGTTTCTATCATCACTTTAGCAACCGGCGATACGGCCAACGCAATTGGACTATTTATTTATTGTTTATTACTTGTCGGGGGAATCGATAATATCTTACGATTCACTATCCTTAAAACAATTGGGAATGTACCACCAATGATTACCGTCTTCGGAGTATTATTAGGACTTAATCTGTTTGGTATGCTTGGGCTAATTTTTGGACCGTTAATACTTTCTTCCATTGGTTTGCTGATAAAGATATATAGTAATGAGTATGGAAAAGGTATCGTTCGCAATGTATTGGAACATCCGGAAGGCCCTCCAAATCCCACCCCTGATCGAGACAATTCATCAAGCTAAATCCGAATATTTCAGCAAGAATCGGATTGTTATATTTACTGGGATAACGGAACTTTGGGTATGGAAAAGCAACAAAATATCTTAAATTATAACCGAATAGCCTCTGCAATAGAATATGTTAAATTACATTTTCAAAAGCAGCCGACGCTCGAAGACATTGCAGGTCATGTACATGTGAGTCCTACTCATTTTCAGCGTATATTCCAAGATTGGGCCGGTACAAGCCCAAAAAAATTTCTACAATACATCAGTCTCCAGCACGCAAAAAAGCTTCTTAAAGAACAGCAATCGAGCCTATTTGAAGCGACCTATCATACGGGACTATCCAGCACTAGCAGGCTTCACGATCTATTCTTAAATATTGAAGGTATGAGCCCCGCCGAGTATAAATTAGCAGGCAAAGGGTTACACATCAGTTACTCGTTTTATCCTACCCAGTTCGGTTATGCATTGATTGCCTCAACTGATAAAGGTATCTGTATGGTGGCTTTCGAAAATCCCGATGAGGATCCTTTATCTTCACTTTACAAAAATTATTCTAATGCATCGATTCAAGAGAAAACCGACCCATCTCATCTACCGGTTCTGGAATTTTTTGCAGGCGATTGGGATAATTTGAAAACGATAAAGCTTCATTTAAGAGGAACAGCATTTCAATTGAAAGTATGGGAGGCATTATTAAAAATACCGATGGGTAAATTGACCACGTATCAAAAAATCGCTTTCGAAATTCAAAACGATAAAGCTTCACGGGCGGTCGGAACGGCGATTGGTACTAACCCCATCGCATTTTTAATTCCCTGCCATCGGGTTATACAGTCCAGCGGTCTTCTTGGAGGTTACCGATGGGGTTTAACGCGGAAATCCGCATTAATACTATGGGAGAGTATGATAATAACCGAAACACGCAATGACGCTATTTAACGATCTACCTAACAGGGACCAAAATTTATTACCCTACGATGGACAAGTAAATTACCATGGTCCGATCTTCAGCACACAAATGGCGGATGACTATTTCCAAACATTGCTCACGCAATTAGAATGGGCTCCTGATGAGGCTGTCATCTTTGGTAAACATATATTTACTAAAAGAAAGGTCGCATGGTACGGAGATCGCCCATATCAATACACATACTCGGGAATACAGAAAACAGCGCTACATTGGCATCCTACGCTCCTTAGAATCAAAGAAATTGTGGAGACAGTTTCGCAAGAGGTATATAATTCATGTTTATGTAATCTTTATCATGAGGGCTCTGAAGGAATGGCTTGGCATAGTGACGGTGAAAAAGATTTGAAAAAGCATGGCGTAATAGCATCAATCACCTTGGGTGCGCAACGCAGGTTCGGCTTTAAACATAAGAATACCAAAGAGACTGTATACCTAGTGCTAGAACACGGGAGCCTCTTATTAATGAAAGGAACCACACAAGATCACTGGTTACACCGGCTACCGCCGACAACAAAAGTTAACCAGCCCCGTATAAACTTAACTTTTCGAATGATAGAAAATAATTGATTATCAGAGTATTGTCAAGGATACAGCAATTTGTAAGTTGACCATCACATTGTCCAACGGGCGTCGCTAAAGTCCATCTTTGTTATTTTATTTTTCGTAGATTAATAAAAATGAATTATTATGAGCGTATTAGAAAATAAAGTAGCGATCGTCACCGGTGGAGCATCGGGCATCGGAAAAGCAATTGTTGAGATCTTTTTACAAGAAGGTGCAAAAGTTGTTGTCGCAGACTTAGACGAAAACGCCGGTCGTGTGATATTAGAAGGAAATACTGTAGGCAACGTCGTATTCATCAAAGCGGATATTGCTTCGCCAGAAGACAATCAAAAAATCGTCGACGCAGCAATTGAAAATTTTGGCGCGCTACACATAGCCGTAAACAACGCTGGAATTAGTGGAGCTTCCAATGACGTAGGTGATTACCCTATTGAATCATGGAACAAAGTGATCGATATCAATCTTAACGGTGTATTTTACGGTATGCACTACCAATTACCCGAAATTGAAAAAGTTGGTGGGTCAATAGTCAATATGGCGTCTATTTTAGGTCAAGTTGGTTTCGCCAACTCTTCAGCATATGCCGCTGCTAAACATGGCATTGTGGGTTTAACAAAGTCTGCAGCATGGGAATATGGAGAGCGTAACGTGAGAATCAACGCAATCGGTCCTGGATTCATCGTAACGCCATTGATTGACAAAGAACTGGATGATCAAGTCCAAAAAGATCTAGCGTCGCAACACGCGCTTCAGCGACTGGGGAAACCACAAGAAGTTGCTGAACTTGCATTGTGGCTTGCTTCCGAAAAATCTTCCTTTGCGACAGGAGGGTATTATCCAATTGATGGAGGATATCTGGCAAAATAAAATGAGCGTCAATCCAACTGTGGTTGGCGGGCGTAATTTACAAACAGGTATTGACGTAGCGTTAGTCTAAAATAGCTCTACGTCAATACCTCTGCTACTACAAAATTACTTCCACCGATAAAGACCATATCCTCCTTATGGGCAGAAAGTTTAGCGCAGCGGAAAGCTTCTTTCACTGAACTATAGAAGTTGCCTTTTAGATTGTATACAGCGGCTTGTCGCATTAATTCGTCCGACGGCATCGCTCTCGGTATATCGGGACTACAAAAATAATAAATTGCGTCCTTTGGTAACTGCGGGAGCATATGACTCAAATCCTTGTCTCGCATTACACCGACTATGAAATGTAACGTTTTGTAAGAAGTAGCACCTAAATTCCTCACTACTTCCCGAATCCCGTCTTCGTTATGCCCTGTGTCACATATTATCAACGGATTCATTCCTAGTTTTTGCCAACGTCCTTGTATTCCCGTGTTCTCAATGACATTAGCAAGACCACTGCGGACGTCGTCGCTCGAAATCTTAATTCCCTGTTTACGTAATTGGTCTACGGCCGCGAGAATTCCTAGTAAATTTTTTTGTTGATAAAGCCCCGTTAATTCCATTTCCCAGAATGAAACATTTCCGGAATTGTCTTGAACCTCTAAAGTTTGCCCATCCTCAGTAAGTTTAAAAGATTTCACGTGTAACTCGTCAGAAGCAAAACGAAGTGGAGCGCCCAACTCTGCCGCCTTTTTTTCGAAAACATGGGCAATCTTCTCGTCCTTTTCTGAAACTACAACAGGAACCCCCGGCTTGATGATACCAGCCTTCTCATAAGCGATCTCCGCTAGCGTATCACCTAGCATATTCATATGGTCCATGCCGATGTTCGTGATAACCGAAAGTTTCGGTGTGATGATATTTGTGCTATCCAGCCGTCCCCCAAGTCCAACTTCAATGATTGCGTAATCAACATTCTGTTCCGCGAAATAATCGAAAGCAAGCGCTACTGTCACTTCAAAGAATGAGGGTTTTATAGATTCGATCAAAGACCGATGCTGATTAACAAAATCAATTACATTTTTCTTAGGAATCATTGTTCCATCAATGCGTACACGCTCTCGAAAATCTACCAAATGTGGCGATGTATACAAACCCGTTTTGAATCCAGCACTTGAGAATATTGAAGCTAAGCTATGTGACGTTGATCCTTTACCATTGGTTCCAGCGACGTGTATAGATTGGAAACGATCTTGCGGTTTACCGAGCGCTTCGCAAAATTGGGAAATATTTCCTATGTCTTTTTTAAAAGCACTGGCGCCATCGCGGGTAAACATAGGTAAGCGTGCATAAAGATAATCGATAACTTCCTCGAAGGTTTCCATCATGAAAGAGCGTGTATAAACTGAAAAACGGTGTAGCTACGTCAGCAGAACGTCGAAACACCGTTTTTATCGAATAGTATAATCACTAAGGTAAGACTTAGCGCAATTTAAAGTTAAAAACAATTACTCCTGTTTGTGAGCTAGGAGCATTAGGTAGCTGATTCAAACGAGCTCCCATAACGGCGCGTTCGCATTTCTCCATAAGCGAACGACTTGAAATGGTCGTCCCCTTAACACCAGCTCGCGCGTATGTGATTACACCGCTTTTATTTACCTTAAACTCTACAGCCACTCGACCAGCTTGCTGACCATCATCATCAATTTTTGGTGGAACCTCAAAACGTCTATTTGCTATGGAAAGCATCATGTTACCATCACCTGATCCGCCCTCGCCATAGTTACTCGCTAACGGATCTCCCAAGTTACTACCTTGATTTCCTGCTACAGACCCTGTACCGTCTCCTGTTCCTGTCGAATTATTTTTCTTTCCCTTGTAGAGCGCATTAGGATTTACGGCAGGTTTAGCATCCTTTTTTTCCGCTGTAGCCACCGGAGCGTTCGCTTTTACAGGCTTTTCATTTTTAGGTACTGCGGGCGCCTCTTCAATATCTTGTGTTGCGACAACTTTGTCCGCCACTTGTTGTGCCGGCGTAGGCGTCGGAGTTGTTTCCGGATCTATTTTATCTGGCCTTACATTATTTGCCTGTTCGTCCATTGAAGGCTCATCTACACTCATATAATCGTCCCCCATGCCCTCTTCAGCGGTACCGTAATTAACGATGATACCGCCCATACCATATTGCGGAATATCACTGTTAAATACCACCAAAAAACCTATTAGCACGAGCGCTGCCATTACCGCTGTTGATAGCCCTAATGCCTTGGGCATATTGTTTTCCTCTTGCGATTGATAATACATGCTCATAATCTACTTTTTTACCTCTACTTTAAAACTACGTAAATTGTTGTTCCTGCAAGGGTTAATTAATCTTTTGCCGGCTCTGTAGCTAATACCAGCTTAACCTTATTTCTGTTAGCGATGTCCATAACCGAAATAACATTTTGAATAGGAACGCTACTGTCAGCGTAAAGCATGATTGTAAGTTCTTCTCCATTCACAATTTGTGATTGTATTAGTGGCTCCATTTGTTCCAGACTTACAGCCTGTTTATCGAAATGATACATCAAATCGGAAGTAATTGAAACAGTGATCGTCTTTTTAGCGACGGACTGTTCGCCAGCACTCGATTTGGGTAGCAACAGTTTCACAACTTGCGGGTTGGCTACAGCGGAAGCCAGCAGGAAAAACAACATTAGGAAGAACATAATGTCGTTAAGTGCAGATGTATGTACCTCTGCGCTGGGCTTATGTCGTCTATTTCTTAAATTCATCGAATTTTAATCCTAAAGGTCCACTACTAAATTCCAGGCTCATCCAACAGATCGATAAATTCAACCGCATCAGTTTCCATGCGTAAAATTAATCGCTCAACCATCATATTAAGAATATGATATCCGATATATGCTAAGATACCAACTGTCAAGCCACTTGCTGAAGCAATCATCTTCACATAAAGCCCGCCTGAAACAGTACCTATATCAATACCTCCAGCAATCTCCACTTCACGGAAAATTTGAATTACACCAAAGATTGTTCCTACGAAACCAAGCATCGGTGCGATACCTGCAACAATACCTAATATATTTATGTTTTTTTCTAATTTAGAAACCTCTAATTTTCCTGCGTTCTCAATTGCTCCCTCAATGTCTTTAATGGGACGACCAACACGCGCGAGTCCTTTTTGTAACATACGAGACAAGGCCGAGTTATTTGAACGACAAACTGCGATAGCTGCATCCAGCCGACCTGACATCACATTACTTTTTATTTGTGATAACAGACCAGAATCTGATTTAGAGGCCTTACGAATGGTAAGGTAACGCTCAAAAAATATTACCAATCCCAAGAATAAAAGGAAAACGATTGGAATCATGATCCAACCTCCCCGCATCAACATTTCAATTAAGCTTAAATTGTCTTGTACCGGCGCTAAATCAATCGCCTGTTGCTGAACCGCACTCAATGAATCCACCGTTAAATTTTCTTGCATAAATGCCATAGTCTTATTTCGTGTTTTTTTAAATTTTATTATCTATTAATCTTATCTGGCCAAGCATCTTTAATAATATGCTTCTGCACGAACATTAACGCGGAATCAAGCTGCGCTTTGGTTTCATAGGAATCCCAAATTACTTTTTTCCTATTTTTTGCTAGGTTACTCGGCACCACTCGTACTTTCGGGTATCCCGCTTTATTATATGATTCTGCTTGCTCATAAGCCTGTGCTAAGGTTCGGTGCGAACCAATAACGATCTGCCAAGTGTGGCTAGCTGGGACCAATACAGCGTTTGCATGAGTTTCTGCAGTATCAACTTGTTTCGCTGTATCTATAACCGTAATCTTATCCACGGTGTCTTCTACTGGTTCACTATTCGAACGCGCAGTGGTATTTATCAGACTATCCTTACTAGAAGAAACGCCGGATGTCTGCGTATTTCTAAAGTATAAAACAGCTAGAACTCCTAGGGCAGCTACAGCGATTAAAACATACCAAATCGTATTATTTGACGATTTTTCAACGTATGCTTCTTCGACCTCCGTCGTACTATATTCATTATCTGCTCCTCCCTGGTTATCGGCCGTTTCTGTAGCGGACAGCTGTTCAACAGTCTCTGCGTTTGATTCCACATCCGCTTGACTTTCTTCCTGCACTAGAATTTGTTCCTGTTCAGCTACCGGGGATTCCAATGCCTCTACAGGCTCATAGTTAAAGCCCGAAAGGTCAAGGGCCTTAAACACATAACCTTCGCCATAACTAACCAGGTAGCCTAAGTCATCAAGCTTGACTTGCCCCTGATCCCTTACATTATTTAAAAGATCCTGCACAGTTTCTTGAACTACCTTTTGGGCATCAGATCTTTCGATTTCATCCAATTGTTGGATGTAACTTATAAAATCATAGCCTGTATCGCTATTACTTTCAAAATCAATGTAGTCTATGGGGGGAAGATAAACGTTTCTCTTTTCATCGAACGTCGATGGCGTATGGTTCCTCTTAAAGGTCCCCAAACCACTGACGTAGACTTCAGACTGTCTTTTTAACAAATTATAAACGTTCTTCCCTAAGTTCATCCCAATTCTTTAAGTAACTGCAAAGTTAAAATCTTCTGTGCTTAAAATGAAAAATTTAAACCACCTATAATATTAAATCCTAATTTAGGATAGTACAGATACGTTTGGTATTCGTTATTGAACAAATTATTCGCTTTTACAAACAACCCTAATTGCTTGGTTGCTTTGTACTCTGCACCCGCACTCACGTCCACAAAAGAGGGAATTTCTGCTCTACTAAACGTGGGCGGATTGCCCATCGCATTTTGCGGATCGTAATCGTCCCAGTCCTTTGCGTAAGTTACGCCATGAAACAATGCCTCAGCGTCGATATATAACTTTTCAGAAATATTGAATCTTGCATTCGCCGCTAAACGTAGCTTCGGAAGATGCCAGGCCTCCTCTTGCTGGGCCATTGTGTATTGATCAATGTTCAAACGTCCACCCAAGTTAACAATTTCAGACAGCCTTACATTAATTTCACCTTCTATACCAACGTGTTTTACAGCTTCATCGCCATTACCGTCATAAACCAAATCGAAACGGAAAGGTGTTCCTGCATTATTTACATATAAAGGCATACCTTCTAGTTGACGATAAATTGCCTTCACCTTATAGCCGAATGTTGCTCCAGCATTCCCCTTAATACCACCGTAGAAGTTAATTCTTTCAATAGTATTCTGTATCGCCAAGTTTGGACCTAAAAATGGATTTTCTCGAGCAAAATCACGATAAGAAGCCTTATTAATACCACCGTTTACACCCCCGAAAATATGGAAATACTCCGGAGCGAGCGCAAAATCAACCTCCGCCGACGGAAAAATATTAAAGCTAGAGCTGTCTCCAAACTCCGGAACAAAATTAGCCCCGAGGGTAACAGCATAATTATCGCCCTTGAATCGAATATATGGGTTTAAAGTCGCAAAAGAATTCTTTGTTGTATTTCCCCCAAGAGCATTTGTTCCTTGTACATTGTTAATATCTACAGCAACATTTGCTCCTATATTAAAAGCACGTACCCTTTTGTTTAGGTAAGCAGACAATGCAACTGAAGTTTCCTTCGCATCATATTTATCCCCGAAAGAATACGCATCAACCTTTGCCGAATAGCTCGTCGCATTCTCATTTTCAGGATCATAATTACTTGTCAGTTCTCCTGTGAAATAAATATCGTTAAAAGCCTGTTTCTCCGGTGTTGGATTCAGCGGAGTTTCGCCGTCATCTGCAAATGGTATCCCATAGAAGTTTGTAGCATATCGGTTGTAACCAATCACTCCATCCACCGTAAACTGAGATAAAATACGTCGCCCAAAAACGCCGACCTCTTGCTTTGAAAACTTTTGTGCCTCCAGACTTCCTTTTTGACTAAGGTGTTTTATAAAACCTCCAACCCGCATATCTTCATATGCGTCATATGCAAAATAACCCTCACCAAGTATCGTATTAAAATTCCCTAAACCGAACTTCACGTAATTGCTCGTTGGGTCTGAAGTTGTCGTAAATGGTGTCTCTTTGACATTCAGTTCCTTTAATCCGGTATTTATATCGAGCTTTCTATCGGTTATATTACCATAAGAAAGTTTGGGCATATAACTACGCTTATTAGTCATATCTGGGCTCCGGCGTATCTTCACTGCATCCGCTAGAAGTGGCCTATAATCACGAACGACATCAAAAGAATCGATAGTCACAGGTTTTTCGGGTTCTGGATCTGTTTGCTGCGCGTAGGCCTCAACTCCTAACCCCATAAACAACGCTACTATTGCGTAACTTTTAAAAACTGTTTTATGCAATTTCATCATTCTATCCTAATTCTTGTTATTTCAATTTTTCCAAACGAGATTTCGCTTCTTTAAGCACATCATCCTCTTGGTTTTCATAATTATCAATCACACTCTCCAATGTAGATTTCGCTTGGAATTTATCTCCCTTCCCTAAATACGCATCAGCCATAACAATAAAGCCTTTCGCGACCCAGTAATCATAAGACGAAAAAGTATTGGAGATATCCATGGCAGATTCAATTGCCTTATCATACTGCTTAGCTTTTAATTGAAGTTCACCAACTCGATAACGAGCTTCCGCGCCAGTCACAGTATTACTCTTTAATGCTGCTAGATTGAACTCTTTCGTAGCGTCAGCTTCTTTATTGGTTGCTTGAAAAGCCTTTCCTGAATAAAGATGTGCCAAAGCAATATCCTCTTCTGAAGATTTTTCATATTCTCGAACCAATTTGGCGTAGTTCTGCGTTTCTACATGGTCACCAATATTATAAAAGCTCACTAGTAGATTGTTAATCGCAAAACCGTAGTTGGCCTTATACTCGGAAGTCAATTCGAGTTTACGCAACACCTGTACAGCCTCATTGTAAGCTTTCTTTTTCAAATGTAAACGAGCGACGCTGATCAAGGTTTGCTCAGTATAGGCACTCGTCCAGTCGTTCATGATAATATTAAAATCATGTAATGCCTCATCGTCCATACCTAGTTGTGCGTAGCTTTCTCCCCGAATGAATCGAGCATGCTTCTCGTGGATTGGTTTCGGAAATTTATCAAAATAGGCATTTACCGCCTCTACAGAGCCCTGATAATTTCCTCTATCAAACAATGTTTTAGCAACGCTAAAGGTGTGTCCATCCTGCTCAGCATTGGTAAGGTCACCGATATTGGTACTCGTTGCGTAACGAATGTACCCTGTAGCGTCTCCTTTATCTAAATAAATATTTTCAATAGAACGCATCGATTGCTTCGCTTCGTCGGTCGTTGCATACCGATCTACTACACTTTGGAAAGTCGCCAATGCGGCATCGTTGTCGTCTTTATTATATTGGACCAGACCAATCGTCACCAAAGCACGTGGAACATAACTACTACGAGGATAGGCTTCAACCATTTTCTGCAGTCCAGAAATTGCTTGGTCGTAATCTCCCATCAAGAAATACGTATACGGCACTTCGAAGGCTACATCATCTGCATAGTTTGACTTAGGGAACTGCGCAACCACCGAATTCAATATTGAGATCTTACCGTTGTTATCTCCTTGTAACCCTTGTATGATTCCACGTTGGAATAGTGCATAGTCTTGACTCGGAGCCTTTTCACTAATCAGGCGATTGTAATACGTCAAGGCACGACCATAGTTTTTCATTCCGAAATACGAATCGGCAAGTCTTGCAACTGCATCGTTACGAGTATTGATTTCTATTCCTTCCTTACCACCAGTCGCTAGAAAACGTTCAAAATAATTTGCTGCTGTTGTATAACGGTCGTGGCGAAAAGCCGCATAGGCTAAAGCATAGTTGGCATAGCTGTATACGTCCGTTTTTCTGGCAGCCGGTAGTTGCATGAATTTATTGAAATTAGATACAGCTTCCCCATATTTACGGACTTCATACATCGCTTCCGCTTTCCAATATAGCGCTAGCGCGTAGATTTCTTCGTCGTGACGATTTGCCTCTGAGCGCATGAACATCGAAATGGCATTTTCGAAAGCTCGTTCGTTATAAAACTCCAATCCACGATAATAAGTCACTTTTTGATACGCAGCATTCGCTTCTCGTCCGCGTTTTTTTATCCCCTCAAGAATGTCTACGGCGGCACGATAATTCTTCGTACTCAATAATACTTCGGCGAGTAGGGTTTTCGCTTCCTCTTGTCGTTTTGAATTTGGATAAGTATCTAAATATTCTTGTACAGATTCGAGGGCTACTTGATGGAACTCTAATTCGTATGATAGTTTCGCATAATTAAATAAGCCCTCTTCCTTTAACTGTGGATCAAAATCCAACTTTGAAGCTCTAAAAAATGCGTTACGAGCACTCTGCTTGTTGCCAGTCTTCAAAAAGGAATCGCCAAGGGTGATCATTGCGCTCTGATAATAAGCATCTGGCTCAGTCAGCTTTTCTAATTCCTGTATAGCCTTTGGATAATCTTTTAATTTATATGCTATATAACCAATTTGGTAACTATCCTGATTATTCTGTGTCTTACCCTGGTCCTGTGCTTGGAACTTATCGTAATAATCTTTCGATTTCTGTAAGTCACCTTTTATAAAATATGTTGCCGCTACAATGCGGAAAAGCTCCGTCTCATTCTCTTGTTTGGTGCGATCTAGAATCGGCAAAGCATACGCTAATACATCATCGTAACGCTTATCTAGAAAGTATAACGCCGTAATATAATACGGGTAACTATTTTCATAGGTCTTTGAGCCATTCAGGCGTTCAAATTCGTTCAATGCAGTTTTATACTCTGCGTCTAAATAGCATAAATATGCATAATAATATATAGAAGCTTCTTGGTATTGTCCATTATCATCTTTTAGACGCTCAAATAAGGGTTTCGCTGATTTATAGTCCCCTGTCATAAACTGGGCGTAACCTAACTTAAAGCGATATTCGGTATTCTCTGCCCCAGCTAAATTTTTACTATCAATTTTCTGGAACCATTCAATCGCTTTTGCATAATCCTTTTTTGCATAGTATGATTTTCCAATCTGAAAATAGGCAGCTTTGGAATTTGCACTAGCGGGATAATCCTTGATATACTTTAAGAAGCGGGTTTCTGCGTTTGAATCACCTAATTCAAGTGCACAAATTGCTTGATAAAATCGAACATTTTCTTTAACGAGAGTAAGTTCTTCGGTTTCATCCAACTGAAGAGTAGATTTCGTGCGTATCTCTTCTACCCTATCAAATTGTTTGGCAGCCGAACTATATTTCCCGCGTTCAAACAACTCCATACCTGATTTGTATGCGTTGTTTATTTGCTGCCATGCCGTTTGCTGTGCAAACGACGTTGACGCCATAAAACTCAACGCCACACCTACACCATAAATTTTTTTATTCATACTGATGATTATTCAACAACTAAATTATCGTGTTAAAAAACGAAGTCTGCTCCCATAAAGGCACATAGCTTCAGGATACTAAATTATGACTAATGCACTACGTTTTCCGCAAAAGTTCTTAACATCTGTTGATAACTGACTATTATAACGAACATTTTACCAAAAAAAGTGCCTAACTTTATAAAGTCAGGCATTATTCTTTTTTTATTCGTAAAAACGACGACTACCCCCTCTGTCCAGCCAAAAGATATAGCACAGCCATGCGGACTGCCACGCCATTTTCCACCTGATCTAATATAATCGAATGCTTACTATCCGCAACATCTGTTGTAATTTCCACGCCACGGTTTATCGGCCCTGGATGCATTATTGTTATTTCTTTGTCTAAGCTATCTAAGATTTTTTTATCCACCCCATAAAGCATCGTGTACTCTCTAAGAGAAGGAAAATATGCTATATCTTGTCGTTCTAACTGTATCCGGAGCATATTAGCCACATCGCACCAATTCAGTGCTTTACGTAAATCATGTTCTACGCGTACTCCTAGGGAAGATATGTATTTAGGAATCAAGGTAGTCGGCCCACACACCATGACCTCTGCACCCTGCTTTTGAAGGCATAAAATATTTGATAGAGCAACTCGAGAATGTAAAATATCTCCGATAATTGCTACTTTCCGTCCTGCAACATCTCCAAATCGTTCACGAA
>NZ_JABMCQ010000043.1 GCF_013179575.1 Sphingobacterium shayense
GCATATTTAAAGCCAACTGAAAAAGGTTATTATCTGATTCGCCTAGTTGTTCAGATATCTCTTTAAGTTGTTTATAGTATTGTTTTAAAAGCTTCCCGTTGATCGTAGACGCTTTCGCGGTTTGATCTGCATATTCCACAGTAACAGTCATGTTCACCTTACCGCGCTCAATTAGCTTAGAGCTCTCTGTCCGTAGGGTGAACTCCTTTTCAGAAACCGCTTTCGGTAGACGAAGGTTAAGTTCGAGAAATTTGGAGTTCAGGGACTTCAATTCTACTGTATATTTGACCGACCCATTATCCTGGGTGCCAATACCATACCCTGTCATTGATTTTATCATATGCAAAGGTATGAAAAGTGAAAATGAAAACTTGAATATTAAAACAAAAAGTCACAAACAAGGAATAAATACCGGTAGAAATAGCCAAAACAGATCTATTCCCAATCATGTTTTGCTATTATAACACACAAATACGTTTTATATCGAGCGCCTGACGGTACGCGAACAAAACCAATACCTATATCCCTCAACGAGCCGTTCCAGCTATCCATGCCAAGAACATGCTTGCGGTGCATATAACCAGGCGACCCAAGGCCAATAATAAACGCCTTGATTCCATCAACTGCTGTAGGTTGGTTGGCGGCAATCGACTCAAAATTATTTGCAGAGCGCTTCCTTAACCAATCTGGATTTAACCGGTACCCGGCCTGATTTATAAAGTGATTCGGTCCTATGCCCTCCGGTGTAGTGTGATCAAAATAGTCACGTTGTGCCATATCCTTGGCACGCCTTTCCGCCGCCTCAGCCAGCTCGGCATTCCAACGCAATTGGGTGTTCGATACGTCTTTGGCGTTAAACCGAACGCCTAAGTCACGCATAACTCTTTTTGGATTAGAGCGCGCTGCATTCAGGTAAGCAAAAGCTTGCTTAGCTTCCCTTTTATCAATTGATATTTTTTTTCGCTGAGCGAAACTTGTACTAACAAGAAATATGCAAAAAAATGTAATAAGAATACGCATCGAGTTTATCTATTTATTAAAATAGACCCGCTGAACCACCCAACGTTTAACCTTGAATACAACTTTTTATGCAACAAAAAAGCCCTCAGCGAGTTATAACTAAGGGCTTAAAAAATTTCGTGTTTGATCCTACCTTTAGGCCGGTTTCTTATTCATCTTTTCTTTTATAACTTCAATAACGGGGGGCAATAATGATAACCCGATAATCGCAAATACGACAATCGTAAAATTGTCTTTAATGATCGGTAAGCCACCAAAAAAGTAACCAATGAACAAAAATCCCGTTACCCAAGCAAGGGCACCAATAACGTTGTAAGACGCAAATCTGTTATAAGACATTGAACCCACCCCGGCGACAAAGGGAGCGAACGTCCTTATTATTGGCACAAATCGCGCGTAAATAATCGTCTTACCGCCATACTTGTCGTAAAAGCGTTCAGTCTTTTCAAGATATTCTTTTTTCAGAAGTTTATATTTTCCACTAAAGGCCTTCGGCCCTAAATATTGGCCGATGTGATAATTGACCAAGTCACCCAATATCGCCGCAGTGAGAAGAAGACCCCAAGTCACAAAAATATTTAACTCTGTTTCCGGCATAGCAATGATTGCTCCCGCAGCAAACAGTAAGGAGTCTCCCGGCAAAAAAGGAGTGACGACCAAACCTGTCTCAGCAAAAATGATGAGAAACAGAATCAAGTAGGTCCATGTGCGATAATCGTTAACTATTTCAATTAGATGCTTATCGATATGCAATATGAAATCAATAAGGGAATAAATTATTTCCAAAATGCAGTAGTTTAAATATTATTCAACATCACTGGCATAACCAACATTAAAATATCTTCATTATCCACTTTGACAGCGGGAAGAAGAAGTCCTGCGCGATTCGCGGTACTCATTTCGATTACGACTTCGTTAGAACTTAAATTTGATAGCATTTCCACAAGAAATTTCGCGTTAAAACCTATTTCCATGTCATCTCCTTCGAATTGGCAATTTAAACGCTCATGTGCCTCATTCGCGAAATCTAAATCCTCTGCGGAAATATTTAATTCACTACCCGAAATTTTTAATCTCACCTGATGCGTGGTCTTGTTAGCAAAGATAACTACACGTCGTAAAGTGTTTAAAAACAACAATCGATCAACAGTTAATTTATTCGGGTTCACTTGTGGGATCACCGCTTCATAATCTGGATAACGTTCATCAATCAATCGGCAGATTAATTGGATATTAGCAAATTCAAAAAAAGCATTTGTATTATTGTAGTTTACCGATACTACCGTCTCGTCCGAGGGAAGAGAGGACTTTAGCAAGGTAAGGGCTTTTTTAGGTAATATGATGCTTAACGGTTTTTCCGTACCAATGTCTGTCCGGCGGTAACGAACAAGCTTATGTGCATCTGTCGCAACAAAGGTAATGCTCTGCTCACTAAGTTGTACAAGAACACCTGACATCGCAGGGCGAAGCTCATCGTTACTTACTGCAAAAATAGTTTTATTGATCGCCTCAGACAACACTGCTGATTCAAGTTTAACCGTAGAAACGTTTTCAATTACCGGAATCTTCGGAAAATCATCTGCATTCTCTCCACTAAGCTTATACTTACCGTCACCAGCACTAATTTCTATTGCTAGAGTTGTTGTATCCACTGAGAACGCCACAGGTTGATCAGGAAGGGTTTTTAATGTTTCGATTAAGATCTTCGATGGCATAGCGACTCGTCCCTCCTCTTTGGCTTCAATTTGGAGCGAAGTAACCATACTCGTTTGGAGGTCCGTTGCCGAAATTGTCAACAAATTATCTTTAATTTCGAACAGAAAGTTTTCTAAAATTGGAAGAACAGTGCTATTACTAGATGCGCCGTTAATCGCCTGTAATTGCTTTAATAAAATTGACGTGGATACAATAAATCTCATTACCTGAATTTTATAGATTTTTTATATGCAATATTACGGATAATAATCAACATTTTTAAACTCTTCAGGCGTTAATTCTCATCGCAATTCAATTAATTACTACATTTGTATACGAATATGCAGTTTAAAAATATTATAGGTCATGAGCCGGTTAAAACGCAGTTGATAAACACGGTAAAAGAGAACCGCGTGAGTCATGCACAATTGTTTTTAGGTCCCGAAGGATCTGGAAATTTGGCTCTTGCAGTCGCCTATGCGCAATATATAAATTGTGAGAATAAACAGGAAGACGACAGCTGTGGAAAATGTAATTCCTGCAACAAATATCAGAAGCTTATCCACCCAGACCTACATTTTTCCTATCCTTTTTATGCATCAAAAGAAACGCCTGTCGCAAGTTCCTATCTTGAGCAGTGGCGTAAGAGTTTTATCGCGAATCCTTACTTAAGTATAGACTACTGGCGGGAGAATCTCGATGGCGGGAATAAGCAGGCTAATATCAATATAGCTGAAGCACATGATATTATAAAAAAATTAAGCCTTAAGGCATTCGAAGCAGAATACAAAGTATTGATCCTTTGGCTTCCAGAATATCTAGATATTCAAGGAAATGCTCTATTGAAACTGATTGAAGAACCGCCTGAAAAAACTTTATTCCTTTTGGTCTCCGAAAATCAAGACCGTATTTTAAATACAATTATATCTCGAACCCAACTAATTAAAATTAATAAGCTACATCACCATGATGTAGTTAAATATCTTACAGAACAAAAAGGACTTTCGGCCGCACGGGCAACTGAATTAGCTTTTATTTCCGATGGAAGCCTTCAACAAGCATTAAACCTAATAGAACAAGAGGAGAATCCCTTTTTTAAGCTTTTAATCAGCTGGTTGCGATTCATCGTTACAGACTCTGGGGTAAACATCATAAAATTCTGTGACGCAGACTTTCCAAAATTAGGAAGAGAAAACCAGAAAAATTTCTTAATTTATGCCATAAATATGCTTCGTCAAATTATTTTGTTGCAGCAAGGATTAGAGCAATTAGTACTCCTACAAGGCGAGGAGTTAGAGTTTGTACGAAAATTCAGCGAAAATTACACGACGAAGCAACTTGAAGAAGGAATAAATTTGCTGGAACAAACGCATTACAAAGTGGAACGCAATGCGAACCCTAAAATATTATTTTTAGACGTATCTTTGCAATTAGTATTAATATTTAAATATCAAACGTTCCCACAAGGGACTCAATATATAAAGTAAGAAAATATGGGATGTGGCAGTTGCTCATCCGGAGGTGGGTGCGGTAGCAGTTCAACGACGGCTACTGGAAAAACCCCTGCAGGTTGCCAAGATAATGGCTCTTGCATGACTAGCGGATGTAATAAATTAGATGTATACGATTGGCTTTCCGACATGGATTTGCCATCTAACTATAAACCTTTTGACATTGTAGAAGTCCGTTTCAAGGGCTCTCGAAAAGATTTCTTCATAAACACAGACAATCTATATCTGGAGATGGGAGAAATGGTTGCTGTCGAACCATCAACCGGTGGTTACGATATCGGGCATGTATCTTTAACGGGCGAACTTGTACGCCTGCAACTCAAAAAAAATAATGTAAAAATCGAAGCGGTAGAAAAAAAGATCTATCGTAAAGCGAACGAATCTGATATTGCGAAGTATAACGCCGCAAAAGATTTGGAATGGGAAACGATGCATCGTGCACGGAACCTCGCCTTGGAACTCGGCCTGTTGATGAAAATATCAGATGTGGATTACCAAGGAGACAAGACTAAAGCGACCTTTTATTATACAGCAGAGGGTCGCGTAGACTTCCGAGAGCTTATCAAACGAATGGCAGAATCCTTCCGTATTCGTATTGAAATGCGGCAAATAGGTATGCGTCAAGAGGCTAGTCGTCTAGGTGGCTTAGGTTCTTGCGGCCGTGAGCTCTGTTGTTCAACCTGGCTGACAGACTTTAAAACAGTATCTACCTCAGCGGCAAGGTATCAAAATTTATCACTAAACACCCTCAAATTAGCGGGACAATGTGGTAAACTTAAATGTTGTTTAAATTATGAACTTGATAGCTACATGGATGCCCTTCGTGATATTCCAAACAATGTAGATCGTTTAGACACAGAGGTGGGAACCGCTTACTTACAAAAAACAGATATCTTTAAAAAGATACTATGGTACTCCTATCCTGGCGCTGAAAGCTGGATTCCAATCCCTGTAAACAAGGTAAAAGAATACGCTGCGTTGAATAAAGAGGGCAAAAAAGTTGGCGATCTTATCGCGACTTTCCAACCCAAAGAGGTGGAAAAACCTGTATCGTTTGATTACGAAAATGTTGTCGGTCAAGATTCGCTAACGCGTCTTGACGAAAAAAATAAACGGAAAAAACGCAAGAAGTCTAAAAGCAAAAAAGACATTGGAGCACCAGCACAAACAGAAAAAGTTTCTGAGGGAAAACCCACCGCCTCCAATAAAACGGAAGCTAAAACGAGACCTCCTCGCGAAAACCGTCCACGAGGCGTTAAACCAAATGGTAATAACGACACAGCGAAACCGGCAACGGAAGGTGGTCAGAAACGACGAAACAACCGTAATCGTAACCGCAATAAAAACAACGAGAATAATAACGAGAATAAGGGATCGACTAACGTATAAGAAAGAACTCACAAAATCTAGCCCTAAAAGAAATTTAAGGGCTAGGTTCTTTACTAAAGAACAATATGAAAGGACTATTTTGGTGTCTTTTAACCGTATTATTTTTTACACGTTGCACAAACGATGTCTTTTATCAGGTCAACAAGCCTATTGAAAATCGTGCTTGGACATACGCTCAAGTACCGACATTTAATATTGAAATTAAAGACAATAGTAAGCCATTTGACCTTTGGGTCAATATTCGACACACTGGCGAATATGACTACGCAAACTTATTCATACTGGTGCATCAAGAAGGCCCAAGAAATCAAGACACAACCTACAGGCACGAATTAACTCTTGCACGGCAGGATGGTAGATGGCTAGGTCACAACGCCGGTAACCTTTATGAAAACCAGCTTCTACTCAAGGAAAACTACACTTTTCCAGATACCGGCGTGTATACAGTAGGAATCGAACAAAATATGCGTGAAAATCCTCTTCGGGAAATCACCGACGTAGGCGTTCAACTTATCCAAAAATAAAGATGATGCGCATGTTGCGAATTATACTATTCCCTATAAGCATTATTTATGGAGCAATTATGTGGTTGCGCAATCGTTTTTATGATTATGACCTTTTTAGAAGCACCTCCTTCACATTTCCTGTCGTCGTCATTGGAAATTTAGCTGTGGGAGGCACCGGAAAAAGTCCGATGGCGGAATACATTTTACGGCTTATTAGTCCCAATAAAGACATTATGCTGCTGAGCCGTGGCTACGGTCGTAAGACGAAAGGATTTCGAGAGGTTACTGAGAAAGATGGAGTACATCTAGTTGGAGATGAGCCGCTTCAAATCAAACGCAAGTTTCCCCACACCAGGGTTTTCGTATGCGAAAGTCGCGTACTTGCTTTAAAAAAGATTGGTGATAATACGTCCGGAGTCCTACTTGACGACGCTTATCAACACCGTGCACTCACGCCTAGTTTCACTGTATTGTTATTTGATTATAAATCATTATTAGGTCCTATTTTACCTTTACCTACAGGAAATTTTCGCGATGGTCTTCCGGAAAGCAAACGAGCAAATATTATAGTGATTACCAAATGTCCGGACAAAATAAATTCAGAAATCAAATTTTCCCTCGAAAGCAAACTACGTAAATACTCATCCGCACAGATCTTTTATGCTGCAATTAGCTACGGTAATCTGGAAAATGATAAAAAACAAACCATACCGCTAAACGAACTTTGCAAGTACGAAGCAGTCTTATTTACAGGAATCGCAAAGCCGGAACCATTATTGATTCATTTGAAATCCAATGTAAGTGCTTTAACTCATATTTCTTTTCGCGACCATCACCCATATTCCTCATCTGATTTAAAAAAGATTTCCAATACGTTCCAAAACATTTTAAGCGAACCAAAAATTATTATTACAACCGAGAAAGACTTTCAGAGGCTTCCTAAATCCTTTACAGAATCCCATCCAATATATATTGTTCCTATACAGCAGCAAATATTATTTGGACAAAAGATGGCTTTCGATTCTATGCTAAGCCGAGCCTTTCATATTAAAAATTAGATTTCTTATCGGGTACCTCTTTATTCTAGGGTCCTTATTCCGCACCTTTCTGTATCTTCTTACCGCGGGCCGAAACATCTCATTTTCTATAAAAAAACAGCTAAAAAATGCGTTTAAACTGATAATAGGCACTTTTATCATGTCCATATCTCAAAATTGCTTTTGTTAATCTTTGTTAAATTGTAACATAGCTGATACAATTGGGACAACATTTTATACACAAACGGAGTTATATATGTACAAAACGCATTTAGAACGTTTAAAATTTAGAAATTAAAATAAAATTAAGAGTTATGAAAAAGTTATTTTTAACAGGTGTAAGTTTATTATGTGCACTAACATTGACATTCGCTCAATCGAATCCAGAAGAAACAGCAAAGCAAGAAGTAACAACACTTACTTCAACTTTAACGCTTACTGAAGATCAATCCACTGAAATATTACCAATTTTAGTAGAAGGTAACAAAGCCAAAGAAGCTCTTAAAGCAGACGCTACCTTGTCGCCAGAATTATTATCTGAGGCATTAAACAAACAACAAGCGACTACCGACGCACAAGTCGCTGAAAAATTAACGGATGATCAAAAGCCGTTATTTGAAACATACGTATCTGAACGTCCAAAAGAAGAGGCTTCTGCTGCTCCAACTACGGTTCCACAACCTGTCGAGCCAACACAACAGCCGACAGAACCTATGGAACCAACACAAGAACCAGCAGAACCGTTACAACCACAACAATAATTGGATGTAACATTAGATTTCTCAGAGTATAGTTACAATATATTACAAGTCGAGGCCATTCAATGCGCCTCGACTTTCTTTTTTGACATCGGCTGATCCTCCCGTATAAATTTAAGATTTCTACACCTCCTGGCCCCATAAACTAGGCTCTGTATATAAACCAATAAACGATTCCATGCCTAAGAACTATACACAAAGAGATCTTAACTGTAGTGCATATCCAAACTCCTACATCTAGGAAAAATACCTGCTATCATAAAAAAGTGCGAAACACATTATATCGGTTCCGCACTTTTTACATTCAAAAATAAGCTCTTTTTAAGACGTCTTCAATTTCTTTTGAATATCCTGAACGTAGGTCTTAAATTTCTTATCCGTCTCTATTAAGTCTTCTACGGTTTGACACGCGTAAATTACTGTAGAGTGGTCTCTACCCCCAAAGAAGCTACCAATTGACTTCAACGAGGACTTCGTATGATTCTTAGCCAAATACATCGAGATTTGACGAGCTTGCACGATTTCTCTTTTGCGGACTTTTGATTTAACCATCTCTACAGGCACTTCAAAATATTCACAGACAAGTTTCTGTATGTACTCCATCGAAATCTCTTTGTGCGCATTTTTGACAAAGTTCTTCAACATAGATTTGGCGAGATTAATATCAATCTCCTTCCTATTCAAAGTCGATTGCGCTAATAAAGAGACCATTGCACCTTCTAACTCACGCACGCTATTGTCTATCTGGGTAGCGACATACTCTACTACGTTGTCCGGAAGCTCAATTCCGTCGGAATACATTTTCTTTTTCAAGATAGCCATTCGCGTCTCCAAATCAGGAATCTGAATATCTGCCGACAATCCCCATTTAAAACGGCTTAATAAACGCTCTTCCAAACCAGACAAATCCTTCGGTGGTTTATCTGATGTTAAAATAATCTGTTTCCCAGACTGGTGTAAATGGTTAAAAATATGGAAAAAGATGTCTTGAGTCTTTTCTTTACCCGCGAAATTGTGTACATCGTCCATAATAATTACATCCATCGCCTGATAGAAATTAACAAAGTCGTTAATCGTATTATTCTTTAAAGAGTCAACGAATTGTTGACAGAACTTCTCACAGGAAACATAAATAACAAGCTTATCAGGTAAATTCCTTTTAATTTCATTACCGATTGCTTGGGCAAGGTGCGTTTTTCCTAGTCCTACGTCACCATATAGCATTAACGGATTAAAAGATGTACCTCCAGGTTTATTTGCAACCGCAAAGCCAGCCGAACGCGCTAATCTGTTACACTCTCCCTCAATAAAATTATCGAAGGTATAATGATGGTTTAGTTGAGGATCTACCTGTAGCTTCTTTAACCCAGGAATAACAAAAGGATTTTTGATATTCTTGTTCAAAGCCACCGGTACAGGAATAGATTGTTTTTTACCTTCGGCACCATTTCCATTTGACGGAATATTTGTGGTGTAAGGTGTATTTGCAGACGATTTATCTACGATGATGTTGTACTCTAGGCGTCCCCCTTCCCCTAAGAATTTCTTAATAGTCTTACGAAGGATACCTACATAGTGCTCCTCGAGCCACTCGTAGAAAAATACCGATGGTACTTGAATCGTTAAAACGTTTCCGTTTAGACCAACCGCCTTCACAGGTTCAAACCAGGTCTTAAAACTCTGCGCTGGAATGTTGTCTTTAATGATCTGAAGACAGCTGTTCCAAACACTTGTGTACGTTTTTTCCATTCTTAAATTGTTAATAACTTGAAAACCAATATTTGACAAAGAAAGTGTGTAAAACTTTCCCTTAAGACGAAGATCACAAAAAATATTGAGCAAAAAAACTTAAATTTAAAATAAATACAAAACAACTAATAATCAGGTACTTATGTAGAAAAATAGGCCCATTGAAAGCTCAAAAACTCAAACAACAAATACTTTTCAACAACAGGGTTTTAGCTTATCCAGGAACTGTTATTTTACTGAAAAAACTGTTTATCGGCTAGTGGGTGTGGAAAACTATTGCGCGTTCTTCGTTTTTAAATATACGAGTTTTAAATGCTAAAAAAAAAGGAAGAATTGTTAAATTCTTCCCTTTAGTTTTTCGTTCTCAGTTTGTTAAGATACGAGCGAATCCGTTTTAATCCCGCGGGTTAATTTTTTACTTGATTCCACGATAGATTGTGCATCATAGCCGCACACTTTCCAAAGTTCCGCCTGTTCACCGTGTTCAATGATTTCATCCGGAATTCCTAAACGTACCACCTGTGCGGAATAACGATGATCTACCATAAATTCGAGAACAGCTGAGCCAACACCTCCCATCAAACATCCATCTTCTAACGTAATAACATTTCTGTATGTTTTAAAGACTTCGTGTAACAAAGATTCATCAAGCGGCTTCGCAAAACGTAAATCATAATGGGCTGGATGAATACCTTCTTCATTTAATATCTGGATAGCCTTAGTTGCTTCATTACCGATCGCTCCAAAACTTAAGATAGCCAATTCCTCTCCGTCATGTATTTTACGTCCCTTACCAATTGTAATTTCTGCCAATGGGCGTTCCCAATCTACCATAACGCCGCTTCCACGTGGATATCGGATTACAAACGGCCCTTGATTTGGAAGCTGCGCCGTATACATCAAGTTGCGTAATTCTTCCTCATTCATCGGTGCGGAAACCACTAAATTCGGAACGCAGCGCATAAATGCTATATCATACGCTCCGTGATGAGTAGGCCCATCCGCACCCACAAGTCCCGCTCTATCCAAGCAAAAGACGACATTGAGTTTTTGTAAAGCAACATCGTGTATTACCTGATCATATGCTCTTTGCATAAAAGTCGAATATATATTACAGAATGGAACAAGCCCTTGCGAAGCTAGACCAGCGCTAAAAGTTACCGCATGCTGTTCGGCAATCCCAACATCAAATGCTCTGTTAGGCATCGCTTTCATCATTATATTCATAGACGATCCTGAGGGCATAGCTGGGGTAATACCCATTATCTTTTCATTGCTCTGCGCGAGCTCTACTAGCGTATGCCCAAAAACATCTTGAAATTTTGGCGGTTGTGGCTTTTGATTACTACTTTTTTTGAATTCTCCTGTAATCTTGTCAAATAATCCTGGCGCATGCCATTTCGTTTGATCTTTTTCTGCAAGCGCATAGCCTTTCCCTTTTACAGTTACTACATGCAATAGTTTAGGTCCAGAAATACTTTTTAAATCTTCAATTGTCTTGGTAAGTTTAACAACGTCGTGTCCATCTACTGGGCCAAAATAACGAAAATTCAGCGACTCAAATAGATTTGCATTCTTTAGCAGCGTTCCTTTAATACTTTGTTCTAACTTTTTCGCCCAGCCATACGCATCCGGACCATTCTTAGAAATTTTTGTCAATACCGCGACTAAATCATCACGAAATCTATTGTAACTTTTTGACGTCGTAATATTCGTCAAGTATTCTTTCATTGCTCCCACATTCGGATCAATGGACATACAATTATCATTTAATATAACAAGTAAATTAGATTTCTCTATCCCGGCATGATTCAGTGCTTCAAAAGCCATTCCGCCGGTTAGCGCTCCGTCACCGATAACTGCAACGTGTTGTCTATCCGATTCTCCTTTGTACTCCGATGCAACTGCCATTCCAAGGGCTGCTGATATAGACGTTGAGGAATGTCCTACACCGAATGTATCATATTCGCTTTCGCTACGCTTAGGAAAGCCTGAAATGCCTCCCATTACCCTATTGGTGTGAAAAATATCCCGACGACCGGTGATAATTTTGTGACCATACGCCTGATGTCCCACGTCAAATATAATTTGATCATATGGCGTATTAAGCGCATAATGAAGTGCTACAGTTAATTCAACTACACCTAAACTTGCCGCAAAATGCCCCCCATTTACCGATACAATATCGACGATAAACTGACGTAATTCTTGGCAAAATTCCTCTAGCTGAGCCGTGTTTAATTGACGTAGCTCTGAAGGATAATGTATATTTTTTAACAAAGGACCTGCCTCTACTTGCATATCTTTTCCCATATAAATAAGTTACAAATTAACGACTTATTCACTAAAATACAGAACATACCAACTAAATAAAAGTTTATTCAATTTTATGAATTCATTAACTAAAGCCTTTTTTTTCCTTTACAAATACTTATTTTTGAACTGAATATGCAGAATGAAGCTTACGAGATTAAACTAGAACAGTTCGAGGGACCGTTTGATCTTCTTTTATTTTTTATCGAACGTGACGAATTGAATATTCATGATATTCCCATTTCTAAAATCACCGACGATTTTCTTGATTTCATTCAACGTATGCAGTCTCTAAACATCGAACTAGCTAGTGAATTTATCTTCGTAGCCTCAACATTGATGCGAATAAAAGCAAAAATGTTACTTCCCCGTCCAGAACTTGATGACGCGGAAAATGAAATCGACTTAAAACGAGAACTAACGCAAAAGCTTATACTATATAAGCAATTCAAAGAAATTTGCGACGATCTCCGCCACTATGAAGAGGCGCGAACTAAAATACACACACGCGCCAATTTAGAATTCGATAATGCCTTAGCGCGTAAACAAAACAATGCCGAGGAGCACTTGGATACGTTCGACCTATACAAGCTATTAGTAGTCTATGAAAAGCTTATGTTTAATTTCACTCACCGAACTAAGGAAGTCACTCATACTGTCGTTAAATACCCTTACACAATTGAACAACAAAAGAAAGCAATTACCGATCTTATTGCATTAAATTCTAAGTTGGATTTTCAACAAATTAAAAAACACTCCGAAAATAAAGTGCAGTTTGTTTACAATTTCTTAGCTGTGTTGGAAATGCTACAGCAAAAAATTTTAGAAATAGAAATTGGTATCGGCTACAATAATTTCTGGATCGAAAAACGAACTGATTTGAATTAACGAGATTTATTACTTTTGTTCATTCTAAGCTGATTTAAACGGCTTTTTAGAAAGTCATATTGAAGGGAGCTATTCATATCCGATAGTTCGTGCAAGCTCTTAATACCAGCCGTTAAAGCTTCAACTTCAACATTTCGAAGATAATTGATTCTTTCGTCTACTTTTTCAGTATCTAATAGCCCATCAACAATCCCTAATTCTATCGCCCGCTTTACATCAAAATAATCTGTTTCTAAACAAAGCTGGAGCACCTTTTTTTCGGGAACTATACGCAAAAGACTAGCCATGACCTGAAAAGGGAAGAGACCTAAATCTAATTCGGGTAATTTAAAACGAACATTTGGTGCTGCATAAACATAACTACAACCTAAAACAAGAAGGAACGCCCCGGCAATAACATCCCCTTCTATAATTGCAATGGAAGGTTTAATAAGCCCGCGGATAACATCGCCCAAAGAAAGATCTTTATTAACAATATTTGGGTTAAGTGTATCCAACGTTGAATCATTAAACGTCTTCAAATCCATGCCGGCGCAGAAAACCGGACCCTCAGCTTTCATTATAACAAGGTTAACATTCGGGTCATCATTAATTTGATTTATAGCATGAGCAATCTCATTAACCATCGTCGGGGTAAATGCATTACGTTTTTCTTCTCGGGCTAACACAAGCGTTGCCTCCTTTCGGTACCGATCTAGACCTAATCTTATAAACTTATACTCCATCGGAAATCATATAATTAAAATTTGTAATAATTGATTGTACTTTATGCTGTTCCGTACTTTTAAATTTATGAATTAAAAGTTCCGAAGGAATATTTCCCACCATTTTATCTTGCGCAAATGGGCAGCCACCGTAACCCAATATAGCTCCTTCAAAGATTCGACAGCCTGCTTGAAATGCTGCTTCAATTTTCGCGCTCGCTCGATCAGGATGACTATGTAAATGTATACTCAATTCTAAATCATCAAACTGACCATTAATAAGATTAAAAAGATTGCCTACCTGGGCGGCACTCGCTGCCGAAGTCGTGTCTGCGATAGAAAATTTACGTATACCCAGTTTTTTTAATCTATCAATCCAGCCAAGTACGATCTCCTCATGCCAAGGATCCTGATAAGGATTGCCAAAAGCCATAGAAATATAAATCATCAGCGCGGGACCCTTTGATTTATCAAGAATATCTTTAATAGCGCAAACCGAAGAAAATGAGTCGTCAATACTACGATTTGTGTTTCTTCGTTGAAAAGTGTCGGAAACAGAAAAAGGATACCCTAAGAAGTCAATTTCTTTAAACTTAACTCCTATGGAAGCTCCCTGCTCGTTAGCTATGATAGCTATCAGTTTACTAGATTTCCTTTTTTCAATACCTTCAAGTACTTTAGCAGTATCACGCAACTGCGGAACCGCTCTAGGTGATACAAAGCTTCCAAAATCGATAAAATCAAATAGTTCAGAAGAAATTAAACTATTCAAGTAAGCAATTTTTTTCGCCGTGGGTATAAACGTATCCATACCTTGAATAGCATCTCTTGGACAGTCCGTGATCCGTACTATTTCTCTGTTAAACATCTTTCCCTATTTCTCTAGATATAACCATACGTTGGATAGCACTGGTACCCTCACCTATTGTACATAATTTAGCATCACGGAAAAACTTCTCCGCTGGAAAATCCTTTGTAAAACCATATCCACCGTGTATTTGAACACTTTCATTAGACACCTCGACTGCGGTCTCAGAAGCAAAAAGCTTAGCCATTGCACTTTGCTTAGTCATTATTTTTCCTTCATCTTTTAATTGCCCCGCCTGACGAACCAAAAGTTCGGAGGCTTCAATTTTAGTAGCCATATCTGCTAATGTAAAAGCGACCGACTGAAAATCAAATATCTTTTGATTAAACTGTTTACGTTCGTGAGCATAAACAAGAGCACATTCATACGCTCCTCGAGCGATGCCTAAAGATAACGCGGCAATTGATATTCTTCCCCCGTCAAGCAGCTTCAACGCCTGCACAAAGCCTTCACCCGGCTTACCTATTACTTGGTCTTTATGTATTCTACAGTTGTCAAAAAACAAACTCCCCGTTTCTGAAGCACGCATTCCTAATTTATCGATCTTTTGCCCCGCAGTAAAACCAGGAGTATCCTTTTCAATAATAAAGGCAGTAACCCCTTTCTTATCGCCTTTTTCTCCTGTCCGAACCATAACCACAGCAATATCGCCGCTAATCGCGTGTGTTATGAATGTCTTAGATCCATTAATTATATAATAATCTCCATCAAGCACGCCCGTCGTTGCTAATCCTCCCGCATCTGATCCGGACTCCGCTTCTGTCAATCCCCAAGCGCCAATGAATTCTGCTGTGGCTAGCTTTGGAAGATATTTTTGTTTTTGTTCCTGATTAGCAAAAGACAGGATGTGGTTCGTACACAAAGAATTATGAGCTGCTACGGATAAACCAATAGAACCACAAACCTTAGAAATCTCATCCAATATAGTAATATACTCTTGGTAACCCAATCCTGACCCTCCATACTCTTCAGGAACCAATACCCCCATGAATCCATATTCTCCTAGTTTTTTAAATACGTCAATTGGAAAGTACTGTCTCTCATCCCAGTCCATTATATGTGGTTTAATAAACGACTTTGTGAACTGTTTTACACTTTCGCGAACCAAAGCTAATTGCTCATTTTCATAAATTTGTAACATAATATTTTGTATGTTTATAACTGATTTACGAAAAATATAAAAAACTATTCGTATTTTAAAATAATTGTAATTATTACAACATTAACCAATTGTAAATTATAAAGTTTTTAAAAAAACTGGTCATGCAAGAACTATTAACTGAATTAGAAAATAAAACTAAAAAACTCCATGTAGGAGGAGGTATAGATAAATTAAACAAGCAGAGAGAACAGGGTAAATTAACCGCATGGGAGCGCGTATTCACCTTACTTGACAGCGATAAATCCTATATTGAAATAGGTAAGTTCGCTGGAGATAACATGTACCAGGAACACGGCGGTTGTCCAAATGGAGGGGTAATAGTTGTTGTAGGGTATGTTTCTAACCGTCTGTGTGTGGTTGTTTCAAACGATGCAACCGTGAAAGCAGGTGCATGGTTCCCAATTGCTGCAAAAAAAAATCTTCGAGCGCAAGAAATTTCTATGGAGAATCATATTCCAATTATTTATTTAGTCGACTCTGCTGGTGTTTACCTTCCAATGCAAGACGAAATATTTCCAGATAAAGAACACTTCGGGCGTGTTTTTAGAAACAATGCTAAAATATCAGCAATGGGGATTCCTCAGATATCTGCTATTATGGGCCCCTGCGTTGCTGGCGGAGCGTACCTTCCGATCATGTCGGATTATGCACTTATCGTCGAAGGAACTGGATCTGTATTTTTAGCGGGCTCCTATTTAGTAAAATCATCTATCGGTGAAGTAATAGACAATGAAACTTTAGGAGGAGCATCAACACACTGTGAGATCTCTGGAGTTACAGATAATAAATTTCCAGACGATAAAAGCTGCCTAGCCGCTATTCGAAATATCGTCGACAAATTCGGACTTAATCGACAAGCTAATTTTTCAAGGGCGACCCCCGTGCTTCCTGAATATGCTGAAGATTTCATCTATTCCTATTTACCTCAAGATCGATTAAAGCCCTACAATATGCGGGAACTCCTCAAAGCAATTGTAGACAAAGACACCATGGAGGAATATAAAAAGGATTATGGTAAAACTATAATTTGTACACTGGCACGTATCGATGGATGGGCTGTGGGCATCGTAGCCAACCAACGTGAAGTAGTTAAAGCAAAAAAACCTGGTAATATAAATGAACTTCAAATGGGAGGCGTGATATATTCAGACTCTGCGGATAAAGCTGCTAGATTTATTATGAATTGCAATCAACAAAAGATCCCTCTTGTTTTCTTTCAAGATGTGACAGGGTTTATGGTGGGATCACGATCTGAACATGCTGGAATCATTAAAGACGGAGCAAAAATGGTCAATGCTATGGCAAACTCTATTGTTCCTAAATTTACTTTCATTGTAGGAAATAGTTACGGTGCAGGAAATTATGCTATGTGTGGTAAAGCATACGACCCACGATTAATTTATGCTTGGCCTACTGCAAAAATGGCGGTTATGAGTGGTGCTTCGGCAGGGAAAACCCTTCTGCAGATCCAAGAATCAGCCCTTAAGCGAAAAAATATTCCGTTAAACGAAGATGATAAAGGTAAATTACTAAAACAGATTGAAGACAAATATGAGAGTCAACTTAGCCCATATTACGCCGCTGCACGACTTTGGGTAGATGGCGTTATTGATCCTTCTGAAACGCGGAAAGTAATATCCCTAGGTATTGAAGTTGCGAACCACCAACCTATAGATGAAACATATAAACTTGGAGTAATACAAACTTAATTAAGCTTGTTATAGATATTTACATATTCGTCGAGCGAAGCTGGATTACGCATTATATCCCTAATAACAGCCTTGTCCGGTGGAAGACCAGCAAAAATTTTCTTTATAGGAATCTCTAACTTTTTTCCACTGAGCGTATAAGGAATATCATGTATTTGATAAAAAAGATCGGGTACGTGTCTTGGGCTATATTCTGTTCTTAGCGTATATTTTGCTTTTTCAACTACCTCATCAAAATTGGACTTACCATCAAGTTGAATAAATAAAATCATTTCAGAATCCCCGGCCGAGCGATCTTTTACAATAACCAAACTATCAGCAATGCCGACTACCGTTAACAAAGCATTATAAATTTCTGCAGTACCTATGCGCACGCCACCCCTATTTAGCGTAGAATCTGACCTCCCGTGCATAATAATCCCGCCACGTTTATTTATTTCAATCCAATCGCCATGACTCCATATCCCAAGATAAGACGAAAAATAGCTCTCTTTATATTTCTTGTTTTCATTATCACCCCAAAAATATAATGGCATAGCGGGCATAGGCTGTCTAATGACCAGTTCGCCTAGTCCATCTACAACTTCCTTTTGATGGTCGTCATAAGCTACTATATCAGAACCAAGCGTGCGGCATTGAATTTCGCCTGGATATACTGGTATTAAAGAGCAACCTGACAAAAATGCACTACACACATCTGTTCCTCCACTAAGACTAATAATATGTGCCTCAGGAAACTTTTGCTGTAAATTTTCAAAAGTTGCTTCTGGTAACGGGGAACCTGTTGAACCTATTACTTTAGGTATATAACCTGTTATAGTAAGATCGTGAATCGATGAAAAATATGCAGCCCCCGCACCTAAATGATCTACTTTAGATTGTTTTATGAAGTTCCAAAAAGTTTGATGACTCTTGTAATTTATTGCACCGTTATATAAACAGAGCGTAGCTCCGCATAACAGCGAGGATAAAGCATAATTCCACATCATCCATCCTGTGGTAGTATACCACAAAAAATTATCACCTTCTTGCACATTCTGGTGTAATGCAAGAGCTTTTAAATGTTCGATTAAATTTCCTCCGGTACGATGAGTAATCGCCTTTGGCTTTCCGGTTGTACCAGAAGAATACAGTATCCATAAAGGATGATCGAACCTCACCTGATGGAATAGAAGTTCTGTGCTCGAATAATCTACAAAGATACCATCCCACTCCCTACTGTTAATAACCACAGATTTTTCGATCGAATCTATTTCACTTAGAATCGTCAGCACTGTAGAAGATTTATCGAACTGCTTTCCTGAATATTGGTAGGATGTTTCAGCAAAAAGCATTTTAGGTTGGATCAAATTAAATCGCTCTACAATACTCGTATCTCCAAAATCCGGCGAGCAACAAGACCAAATAGCGCCGATAGAATTGACCGCTAGAAATATAACTAATGTCTCAACCGTATTATTAAGTAGTCCAACAACGCGGTCGCCCTCAAGTATTCCATTGTCTTTTAAATACTGCTGTAAACAAGAAACTTTCGTTTTAAGTTCTTCCCAAGTAAACTCTAAATAACTAGTGTTCTCATCCGCATATTTTACTGCAATAGCATTAGGATTTTTACCTAAAAAAATATTTTCACAATAGCTTAATGATATTCCTTCAAACCAATTAATATCGGTAAAATCACTGCCATCGTCACGATGTGTAAAAACAGTATTATATTGACCAGAGTACTTTACATTAAAAAAATGTAAGATACTTTCCCAAAATATAGCTAAGTTATCGATCGACCATTGATGCATCTGTGCATAGTCGGTTATCTTTACATCGTGTCTGTCGGCAATATATTGTTGATATTCATATAACGGAGAATGTTCTATATACGCCTTGGTGGGTGTCCATAATGGTTTTTTCATCGCGCCACAACTGGTTAAATATAGTCTAAAATTAAAAAGAATACTCTATATTAACCCTAGATACTTTCGTTTTCTGATTCTACCTTAAAAAAGATATTCTTAGTTTAATCAAAAGTCCCACCTTCCCCGCAACACTACAAGTACAAAAAAAGAGTTAACCGTTATTGAAAACCCCTTTATATTATTACTATAGAAAAAAAACTAATCTATTCTTTTTCTTTAAAAGCATTCCAACCCTGTGCTTTAATAGGATGTACATGACCGGATTTGGAAATCATTTCTCTGCCCGCACTTTCTTCAGTTATATACCCAATAATGGTAATATCAAGTTGATTTTTAACCTTATCGTATTGTTCTTGAGGAATCGTGAAAAGTAGCTCGTAATCTTCTCCACCATTTAAAGCACATATTGTAGGATCTAAACCGAATTCTCGTGCAGTATCATATGTCATCGGATCGATAGGTATTTTTTCTTCATACAATTTACATCCGACCTTAGAAGCTTCACAAATATGAATTATTTCTGATGCCAAACCGTCAGAGACATCAATCATAGCATTAGGCTGGATGTCATAATCCTCAAATAAAGCAATAATATCTTTGCGTGCTTCGGGTTTTAATTGTCGTTCTACTATATAATCTTTACCTTCTAAATCAGGTTGAATATTGGGGTTTTCTAAGTATACTTGTTTTTCACGTTCTAAAAGTTGCAACCCAATATAAGCTCCGCCGAGATCACCACTAACACATAGCAAATCTCCTTCTTTCGCTCCTGATCTATAAGCAATTTTTTCAGCTTTTGCGTATCCAATGCTAGTCACTGAGATAACTAGCCCCTGCACTGAGGCAGACGTATCGCCACCAATTAAATCTACATTATATTTTTTACAAGCTATCAACGCTCCTTCGTAAATTTCTTCAACAGCCTCTAATGGAAATTTAGAAGACAATCCTATAGAAAAAGTAACCTGTGATGCGATACCATTCATCGCATATATATCACTTAAGTTTACTTGGATAGCTTTATAACCAAGATGTTTTAACGGAACGTACCGCAAATCAAAATGGATACCTTCAAGCAAAAGATCCGTAGAGATTAATGTCTTTTTATCTGAAAAATCTAATACAGCGGCATCATCGCCTATTCCTTTAATAGTAGAAGATTCTGTGATTTCTACAGCTTTTGTGAGATAAGATATTAAACCAAATTCTCCCAATTTATTAATATCTGTTTTTTCTTTATTGTCAAACATTCGTTTTTTCGTTTATAAACCAAAACGTTCAGAGATTTCCAACATACGTTCGATTGGCTTTCTAGCCTTTTCGATAACGTCCGAAGGAAGATCTACTTCTGGCTGTTCATAATATAAGCAGTTGTAGAGCTTTTCTAGGGTATTCAACTTCATGTGCGGACAGTCATTACATGCACAGACATTATTAGGTGGTGCAGGAATAAACATCTTACCTGGACTTGATTTTTGCATTTGGTGCAAAATACCCGATTCCGTTGCCACAATAAATTGTTGAGCAGAGTCTTCAATAGTGTACTTTAACATACCCGAAGTTGAACCCACATAATCTGCTTGCTTTAGAATATGATCTTCACATTCAGGGTGCGCAATAAATTTAGCGTTCGGAAACTGTGCTCGCAAATTTTGAATTTTATCCTGCGAAAAAATTTCATGAACCATACAGGCTCCGTTCCATAACACTAAATCTCTACCGGTTTTCTTTTTCACGTAATCTCCTAAATTTTTATCAGGACCAAATATGATCTTTTGATCTTCAGGTAGACTTTGAACAATTTGAACGGCATTTGAAGACGTGCACACAATGTCCGATAACGCTTTTAACTCTGCGGTACAATTTACATATGTGATCACCAAATGGTCGGGATACTGCTGTTTAAACTTAGCAAACAAATGTGGAGGACAGCTATCAGAGAGGGAACAACCAGCTTTTAAATCGGGCAACAATACTTTTTTCGAAGGCGACAATATTTTAGCCGTTTCAGCCATAAAATGTACGCCAGCAAAAACGATCATATCGGCATCAGTTTTTGCTGCCTGTTGCGATAATCCAAGACTATCACCAATGTAATCAGCAATATCTTGTATCTCTGATTCTTGGTAATAATGTGCAAGGATAACGGCGTTTTTCTCTTTCTTTAGTCGATTAATTTCTGTAACAATATCAATTGTTGGGTCTATTGGCTCATCAATATAACCTTTCGATTGAAGGTCACGTTCAAAAGTTCTGTTCATCTCTTCTCGTATTCTAAACCTAATTATAATAGTTTGACTTAGCTCTGCTACAAAAGTAAAGAAAGAAATCGGAACGTCTTGTAAACGGATCTATTCCATGTAAAACTTCTTTAATTTTATTAGATTTAGAACACAAATCAAGGCACCAAACCATTTATTCAACAACTCTACCCATATTCGAAGACCGATGTTAATTTGAATTCATCTCCATGGGACATATAAATTTACTTTATAATAACGTAACTAATTGTATTTCAATAAATTGAACCTATGATATTATACTTATCAAACTGATTATCAAGGGATAATAAATTTTACTAAATAGCTTTTAAGCGAACCAGTACATTCGATAATAACTGATCTCTCTGTTCGTACTAAATTAATTTTGCTGTTTCACGTGGATTTCTCATAGCACAAATGTAGACAATCAAAATTTATCGCTCTCCACATTCTCTTTTTCTAATAATTTATAATCTTTTTTTAAATAAAGAATCTTATTGTTTATTAGTGTGTGCAAAATGGGGATAAGTGATGTATTTTCTTTTTGGAAAAGTGTTTTACTACGTGTTATCAACAATTTATTAACATTAATTTAGTGTATTTAGCCTGATATTCAGACAAATGGTTTTATACTGTTTTTTCTTTCCATATTTTTTTGTGTATTCTTTTGTGTTCATATAATGTTAATATAACGGTTACTTTGCCTTAATCTTTGAACACGTTTTGGCCTTTCAACCATCAAATTGTGGAAACTAATAAAGTTTTAAATTTTAGTCCACCGTTTATATACAGGTTTTCCACATATTTTGTTAATTTGTTAACTATAGGAGAATATCAAGGCTGTTAGGAATAGAGTATGGCAAATAGAAAGGTAGATTTTTTAATTATAGGGTCCGGGATAGCCGGTTTGAGTTTCGCGCTAAAGGCGGCGGAGTTAGGGAAAGTGTTAATTCTGACTAAATCCAATGAGGATGAGTCCAATACTAAGTATGCTCAAGGGGGGGTAGCTGCAGTTGTGGATAAGTCTGATAGCTTTGATAAGCATATACTTGATACTGAGGTTGCTGGGGACGGTTTATGCCATCGTCAAGTTGTGGAAAACGTTGTTAAGGAAGCACCTGATCGAATAAAGGAGCTTATAGATTATGGGACAAACTTTGACAAAGTTGACGCAGATCATTATGACCTAGCCAGAGAAGGGGGACATTCTAAACATAGAATTCTACATTATAAAGACATTACGGGCTATGAGATTGAAAGGGCACTGTTAGAACAGGTTCATGCACATCCAAATGTCGAGATATTGACACATTATTTTGCTGTTGACTTAATAACGCAACATCACCAAGGAGAGCATGTAGATAAGAGTACATCAGATATTAAGTGCTTTGGTATTTATGCTTTAGACAGTAGATCTGGACGTATTGAGAAATTTCTAAGTAAGATTACTTTAATGGCGTCTGGAGGCGCGGGACATATATATGCTAGTACCACAAATCCTACGATAGCAACCGGTGACGGTATAGCCATGGTTTATAGAGCTAAAGGTAAAGTTCGAAATATGGAGTTCATACAGTTTCACCCTACCTCATTATATAATCCAAAGGAGTCTCCAGCATTCCTAATTTCGGAAGCAGTACGTGGCTTCGGTGGCGTACTTAGGCGCGTCAATGGCGAATCTTTTATGGAGGAATATGATGATCGTGGTTCGTTGGCGCCGAGGGATATTGTTGCACGCGCGATTGATAATGAGATGAAGCGATCGGGGATTGATTATGTCTTTTTAGATATTACGCATCGTAAGATGGCCGATATTATTGCTCATTTCCCTAATATTTATGAAAAGTGTCTCTCTATCGGTCTTGATATGACGAAGGATTTTATTCCGGTAACTCCTGCAGCACATTATTTATGCGGAGGTATTCTGGTGGATTTAAATGGTCGTACAACGATTTCTAACTTGTATGCTTGTGGAGAATGTTCGTCTACTGGATTACATGGTGCCAATAGATTGGCATCGAATTCACTTTTAGAGGCCGTTGTTTATGCTCATAGAATATTCGAGGATTCTAGAATTATATTTAATTCCCTTGATTTCGCGGAGAATATACCAGAGTGGGATGAATCTAAAGCTCAGTTATTAAATGAGGAGATTTTAGTAACTCATAATTTACGTGAGACGCAGAAATTGATGAGCGATTACGTTGGTATTGTTCGTTCCGATTTTAGACTTGATCGGGCAATGCGTCGGTTAGGTTTTCTTTATGAAGAAACAGAATCATTTTATAAGAATACAAAGCTGTCGGTAAAGTTATGTGAACTTAGAAATGTAATTCAAGTAGCTTATCTGATTGTTAAGTCTGCGATGCAGCGAAAGGAAAGTAGAGGACTACATTATACAACTGATTTTCCCGAGAAAGAGAATCAGTTAAAAGATACAATTTTATAGATATGGCGGTTATTTTACCCGTTAAGGGAGTTTCTCCTCAGATTGAATCTGACGTTTTTATTGCTGATAATGCAACAATTGTTGGTGACGTTGTTATTGGACATAAGTGTTCTATTTGGTTTAATGCAGTGATTCGGGGTGATGTGAATTACATTCGAATTGGCAACTACTCCAATATTCAAGATGGTGTTGTAATACATTGTACTTTTAACCGTAACGGTACGGATATTGGTAATTACGTGAATGTGGGACATAATGCGATTGTGCATGGATGTGTGATTCATGATTATGTGTTAATCGGAATGGGCGCCATAGTCATGGACCGAACAGTTGTTGAGTCGAATGTTATTGTCGCTGCTGGAGCGGTAGTTTTGGAAGACACGGTTTTAGAGTCCGGTTTTTTATACGCGGGTATTCCCGCGAAAAAGATCAAACCTTTAACCGATGATCAGATTGCATTGCTTCAACAGCTTCCACATAACTACGTTCATTATAGTACCTGGTTTTCTGATCCGGTGGATCAATAACTCTTATTTATCTAAAGGAGGGATAACTAGCGTTTCATTTTGATCCCAATTGGCGCGTATTGTAAAAGTCTTATCTAGATACCAGATATCCTCCGCCTGCCTTTTTAAGTATACGTCCGCTGGGTCCCATTTTCCGTTAGTATTTTCATCGTATATCACACGGATCGAGTATTTTCCTCCAGGATAGTTTGTATAATTAAGGTTCGGCGATTTTGCAGTCACATATCGCCTATCGAATACTTTTTCTTTACTTTCATCGATAAGTTCCACTATATAGTTCATCGTACTGTCCAATCCGTTCAAAACAAAATTTATATTTCCGTAATTATCTGACTCATCTAGTGTGAAGCTGTTCTTGAACTCTTTATTAGTATCACCAAACGGCCCATTTAGGGCATTTTCTTCAATGACAAGTTCATAGTTTTTTTCAGGCCTCCAGTTATACCGAATATGGTAAAGTTCTGTATTTACTGAATCTTGTTGCAATTGAAAGTTGCGTCTGGATACGGAATCTTCGTATATAAGGATTTTAGATTTGTCTACCGATGATAGTGGCGTCGCAGCAGTCAAAGTAATGTGGCGTGTTCTATCTACTTTGTTTGTAATGTTTAGTTGAGGTTTAATATCCCGTTCCGATTTTATGTTTTTCGCCACCCGGATGAGCGTTGTGTCTATTATTTCTTGATCGGTTTTTACTTCCAACCTAAGAGAGTCTAACTCTTGGTTTGCGATAAACACGCGTAAGGTATCTTCTGTAAAGTTAATTTTTTCAATTTTCGTTTCGTTCAGCTCTGGGGGAAACAAGATGTTAACGGTTGGATGTTTTACGGGTCTGTTAAACGTAAGCAATATATTCCCTTGTGGTTCGACCTTTTTTTCCATCAAACGTATATTTTTTGGGAATGCTTTTGTGATCTCCAGATGTATTCCTGAAATGTCATCTTTTAAGTCGAGGCTATCGTTTTGAAATCCGATCCATTCGTCTTGTCCATTAAATATTCGGTCATTATTTTGTTCTTTTAGGGCATAGATTCTATAGCTGTTTTCACGAAGATTTTGAAATTTGAAGTTGCCAGAAGTATCTACATTTGTAAATATACTTGCTTTCTTTTTACCAAATATTGAATCTTGGGACACCGGTATTAACAACACTTTAATATTTTCGTCTTTTTTTGGGTCAAATGATTTGGTAAGTCCGTTTGTTACCGTTCCGCTGATCGTAAGCGAGTCTAATTCTGGACCTGTTGCAAAGACGTAGTTATAATTTAAAACGGGATTTCCCTCATTATAATCTCCTAAACCTTTTCCGAAATTTATTGTGTAGGTGGTGTTTTCTTCTAAGGTGTCAGGCAATGTTATTACTAAATTTTTCTTACGAACTCGGTAGTCAACAACCTCTTCTACATCCGGACTAATGCTAAACTCTTTGAATTGATTACTTAGTTTAATATACTCGTCAAATTCCAATGTTATTTTTCGCTCGGTGAAGTTTGTTGAAAAATTAGCTGGTGACGCTGTTATTAACGTAGGCGGGACCGAGTCTTTTGGTCCGCCAGTTGGTCGTTGAATATTTGCGCATCGTGTTAATGTTAAAAATATAAGAAGGATAAAGCAGCTCAATACTACATTTTTTATATTTAGCTTTTTCCTGCGTTTTAATACAGTTTCTTTAATTTTGGACCTTCTGTTCATATTATGTAAAATAACTCGTTAAACGGCTTTATTTTGTGTTGTACTGTTTTATTTGTAATCTTTTGATTATCAATTAGTTAGTTTATGTGTACCATTAAAACACTAATGTCTGACGGTGAGACCCCCGAAATTCTTGATGCTTGACCAAGTGTACGCGGTTTTACTTTAAGCAATTTTTCTCGTGCTTCAATCGACAGTGACAAAATGGTGTTGTAATCGAAATCCGGATTTATTTCTCTATCCTCCATCTTTTTCATTTTATTTACAATTTCCATTTCTTTTTCGAAGTAGCTTTCGTATTTCACTTTTATTTCTGCCTGTTCGATTGTTTCTTCATCGAATCGCTCAAGTAGGTCACCAAATGCTTTGTCAGCTTTTGTTAGAGATTTTATGTTTACCTGTGGCCGTGTAAGTATACCGAATAGTTTGGATTTTTGACTTATCGCGGATGAACCTAGTTCTATTAACGTTGGATTCATAAGCTCCGGTGCAACACTATATTTTTTTAAGTACGTTACGATTTGATCTGCATTTTCAATTTTCTTCTTGACCTTTTGTAGTCTATCCTCCCCTACTAAACCCAATTTGTATGCTAAGGGAGTGAGGC
>NZ_JABMCQ010000044.1 GCF_013179575.1 Sphingobacterium shayense
ACTACAATAGGGAAATTAGCACATCAGCTTAAGCAAGCCGGTAATAAGGTTGTATTGGGCGCTGCGGATACATTTCGTGCTGCGGCAGTAGATCAGATCCAACTTTGGGGAGAGCGGGTAGGTGTACGGGTGGTTGCTCAGGCAATGGGTTCGGATCCGGCCTCGGTAGCATACGATACGATAAAATCGGCTGTCGCTAATGGCGATGATGTCGCTATAATTGATACGGCTGGGAGGCTACATAATAAGGTTGGACTGATGAATGAGTTAACCAAGATAAAGAACGTTATGCAGAAGGTCGTTCCCGGGGCGCCGCATGAAATCTTACTTGTTTTAGATGCTTCTACTGGACAAAATGCAATTGAACAGGCGACACAATTCACGCAGGCCACGGATGTGAACGCGCTCGCTTTAACGAAACTTGACGGGACGGCTAAAGGAGGCGTGGTCATCGGAATTTCCGATCAATTTAAAATTCCCGTTAAATATATAGGAGTTGGTGAAAAAATAGGCGATCTACAGCTTTTTAATAAAAAGGAATTTGTCGATAGTTTATTTAATTAATCATATCCAATTAGGTGGTTGCTATTTAGAGGAGTCAACTATACCTTATCTGATTAGAGATGATAACTCATTCGTTGAATGAGGACTTTCTTGGAGAATTTCTTCTGCAAACGACCAATGGGTTATTAAAGATTCAAAAATAATGAAAACAAAATATGCTAAGGTTGCCACTCCGGCAAGCAAACCCCGCGTGAATGTCGTTACACTGGGTTGTTCGAAAAACATACACGACTCGGAAGTGCTAATGGGACAACTCAGAGGCAACCAAATGGACGTTGTACACGAAGCGTCTAATATCAAAGCGGACGATATTATAGTAATTAACACCTGTGGCTTTATCGATAACGCAAAGCAAGAGTCGATCGATACTATTCTGCAATATTCCGCGCTTAAAGAGCAAGGTAAGGTAAATAAAGTAATCGTTACAGGTTGTCTTTCTGAGCGCTATAAACCAGAGCTTTCGGCAGAAATTCCATCGGTTGATGCATTTTTCGGAACAAATGATTTACCCGATCTCCTGTCCTCCATTGGTGCCGACTACCGCCACGAGCTATTGGGTGAGCGCATGCTGAGCACGCCGTCTCATTATTCGTATTTTAAAATAGCCGAAGGATGTAACCGCCCTTGTTCTTTCTGTGCCATTCCCATTATGCGGGGAAAGCACGTTTCTAAAACTATTGATGACTTGGTAAAGGAAGCGAAATTTTTAGCTGCGGGAGGAACAAAAGAATTAATATTGATTGCGCAGGATTTAACATATTATGGTCTGGATATTTATGGAAAGCGAAATCTATCGGATTTGATGCGTCATTTGTCCGATGTTGACGGAATTGAATGGATACGGTTGCAATATGCGTACCCTTCAGGTTTCCCGATGGATATTTTAGATGCTATGAATGAGCGATCGAATATTTGTAATTATTTGGACATGCCATTGCAGCACATCAGCGACCCTATGTTGAAATCAATGCGACGCGGCACAACAAAACAGAAGCAGATTGACTTAGTTAAAGAGATTCGCGATAAAGTCCCTGATATTGCGTTGCGCACGACTTTGATTTGCGGGTATCCCGGAGAAACAGATCAAGATTTCCAAGAAATGTTAGATTGGGTAGAGGAGACTAGATTTGACCGCTTAGGTTGTTTTACATATTCCCATGAAGAGAAAACACATGCACATAGTCTGCAGGACGACGTTTCCGAAGAAATAAAAGAATCGCGCGTCGAGCAAATTATGGAGGTACAGCAAGGCATTTCGTATGAGATCAATCAGGCCAAGATAGGGACTACATATAAAGTGTTGGTAGATCGAGTTGACGGTGATTATTTCATCGGTCGAACCGAATATGACTCTCCAGAGGTAGACAATGAGGTTATATTAGATGCGCGTAAAGACTACGCTCGTATCGGAGACTTCGTTCATGTCAAGATTGATCGAGCAGAAGATTTTGATCTTTATGGCCAAATAGTAAGCGATAAAAACTAATTTATCTTCAAGTAAAAAAATGAGAATCTCCGTTTCCTCTTCTAGGATTCGGAGATTTTTGATTAGAGGATGGTGATGGATGAAAAAATCCATGCAGTGTCATTAAATCATTAAAATGCAAAAGGCTATCTGCGATTAGCCGAAATTTCCGTAATTTGAGCGGGTATTTGATGTGGCCAATCCGCGGATTTCCTTCGCGTTCGAATACAAAAATTGGCTCTTTAAAGTCGTGATCGAATTATATTTAGATGAAAGCAACATATATTGATTATAGTGATACAGGAAGTTTTTCAAAGACCTTATTGGCATATTTGGAGAAAGATGAAAATCTTACATCGTTTTATAATCGACCTGCTGAGCTAGCCAGTTTTGCTGCTCAGATTGAAGAAAAGAAAAACTTTGCGCATCGTGATTTGCTTACCGCGGAATTACGGAAACAGTATGGAGATTTACTAAATATCTCGCCAGAAGTTGCACAAAATATTTCGCTTCTTGCGGAGGAGAACACCTATACGATTACGACCGGGCATCAACTGAATATATTTACGGGTCCGTTGTATTTTATTTTTAAGATTGTAACGGCAATACGTCTAGCTAAAGATTTAAAAGCGGCCTATCCTAGGAGTAATTTCGTACCCGTTTATTGGATGGCAACGGAGGATCATGATTTTGCGGAAATTAATCATACTCGTGTTTTCGGAAAAAAAATTGAATGGGAAACTCCGGCAGTTTCTGGTACCGGCCGTATGTCGACCGCAGATATCGATGAGGCCGTTAAACAATATTGTGGCACCTTCGGGTTAGGGCCCAACGCACAAAAGCTGACGACCATTGTTGAAGAGGCTTATCGGTCTGGGCTGAATCTAGCGCAGGCGACCCGTGTAATGGTAAACTCGCTTTTTAAATCACACGGACTGGTTATTATCGATGCGGATACCGCGGCATTAAAAAAACCTTTCATTCCTTATATTAAAGCGGATGTGTTGGAAGAAAGAAGTGCGGAAGTGGTACAAAACACCTCTGATTCACTGTCCAAGCTAGGATTCAAGACGCAGGTGCATGCCAGAGACATTAATTTCTTTTACCTCACGGACGCGTTTCGGGAACGTATCGTCCGTTTGGATGACGGCCGATATGAGATACTTCATCAAGATATTTATTTTACACGTTCAGAGTTAGAAGAACTAATAGATCGCCATCCCGATCGTTTTAGTCCGAATGTTATTATGCGGCCTTTGTACCAGGAGGTTATCCTTCCTAATTTAGCGTATGTGGGCGGTGGTGCAGAAATAGTATATTGGTTACAGCTAAAGGCAAATTTTGATCAATATGGGGTGGAGTTTCCGATTCTTATCCCACGAAATTCGGCTATTATTACGGATGATAAAATTGTAGGTAAAATATTTCGGTTAGATCTTACTTTGAAAAGTATATTCCGCCCGATGGAAACACTAAAGGATGATTATGTCCGTCGTCAAACGACACATAGGCTTAATTTGCGCGATGAAATGATGGAGTTTAACTCCATTTTTGCAAAACTTAAGCTTCGTGCGCACAAAATTGACCCGACGTTGGGAGCGAGCACAGATGCTGTCAAAGCCCGGTTGAAGAAAGCTTTAAATAATTTGGAAAAGAAGTTGCTTAAAGCGGAAAAGCGTAATCATACGGAAGCTCTAATCCAGATTGAGAGATTGAAGGATTATCTATTTCCGGGGGGAGGGTTGCAAGAAAGAACGGAAAATTTTGCATCTTTATATGTAAAGTACGGAGACGAGCTGGTAACAGAGCTTGAGCGCCATTTTAACCCATTGGAATTTAAATTTACAATCCTGTATTAGTGGAATCGGCAGAAATTATATTAGAAGAAACTAACTTTTATCGTTATTATACGGAAAAGGGAGGACTATCGAGAGAGAATTTTATGGCTCTTAACGATTACTTTTCCTTTAAAGAAGTACCTCATAATACGTTTCTTTTGCAGGCGGAAGAAGTCTGCAGCTACACGTTCTTCGTAGAAAGCGGTTTACTAGAGTCATTCTCGTTAGACGAAAAGGGAGGTGAACACATTCTGCAGTTCGCACCCGAAAACTGGATTGTTTCGGACCGGGCAAGCCAGTATTTTAATAAACCTTCAGAATATTATATTAAGGCGATTGAACACTCTGTGATTGTTTTTATCCAGCCAGATTTTTTGACGAAGGCTTCTCAACAGAATCCCGACTTTGCTTGTTTTTTAGATAGTTCTTTGCAGCGTAATATCTATGTACAGCAAAAGCGTATAAGCTCCCTGTTGGCCATGACGGCCAAAGAGCGATATATAGCATTTATGGAAACTTATCCGAGCCTTATGATGCGGGTGCCACAATGGATGATTGCATCGTATTTGGGGATAACTCCTGAAAGCCTGAGTCGGGTGCGTCGAGAGCTATTAAATGACGAACGAAGCAGTCGTAAAAAATAGCGGCTAATAGAATACCTCCGCGATCATGCAACGCGCACTTCCTCCTCCTGCAGCCTCGATGGTGTCTAAGGGAGAGTGGATTATGGTTCCGAAAGACTCCAGTTGATCGATCTGAGACCTATTTAGACTTCTGTAGGCTTGAGAACTCATTACAATCCCTGGAGAGCCGCTTGTTGAGCAAACTTCAAGTATATTTCCCGCGAAGTGGTTCATTTGATCTTCGCTTATTGGGAGGATTGTCTTTCCTGAAGCCTCCAGTCTATGAATTAATTTATCGCGTTCCAATACGTTGTCAATGCTATCCAAACAGATTTGGGCGAAATGTGTCCCAATAGCCATCATTACGTTAGTATGGTATATAGGCTTACGCAAGTTGCCGACGGTTTGATTCGCTTGGAAGATAAATGCCTCGTACCCTAAGTCTAAACAAAATTGATGAATGAGGGGTGCGTGGGCGCGTGCGGACAGGGAACAGTAGGCGATCCTGTTTATACGGTCTAGTATTAAGCAGCCGGTACCTTCTAGAAAGATGTTTTGTTCCTCGTGTTTGCTATAGTCTATTATATCATCGTAGATTAATCCCCAACTTGCCAGTGCTCCTAAAGGATTCAGTTGCCGTTCACGACGTCGATTTTGAGCAAACATCGGATAGATTACTGCAGTTCGCTTGTGAAATGAAATGGTGTTGTTGGGGAAGATGCTGTCTGGCGTATCCAAATGGCCGTCGTCTTGTAAGACAAGCGTGTTTAATCCAAAATCGGTTAATGTGGTTACGAAGTGATCGAATTCACGAGTCGCTGATATTGCGAGGTGCCTGCCACCGACGTCCTCTTGAAAATAATTATCGATAGCGGTTTCCTCGTTTTTCCGGAATTGCCCCGGTCTGACCATGAGCAGCGTATCGGTCGTTTGTGTATTGGCGATCATATTTTATCACGTAAAAGAGGTAGAGTGGAACAGCGGAGTAGCCCTTCTTGTTTTCCAATTTCGTGGTAAGAAACTTCCTCAACCAGGAAGTGGTTTTCACGGAGCCAGTTATTCAGACGGTTAAAACGCTGCTCACTGACAATGATATTTTCTGAAATAGAGAAGACATTGCTGTACATTTCGTACATCTCTAAATCGGTGATTTTAAAAAGATTTTCTTCTCCAAACAAATCTCGGAGGAAATGGTAGTCTGCGGGCTCCTTAAAACCGCCGGGGTAAATAATCGCTTTATCTTTTCCGACAGGTTGGAAGCAACAATCCAGATGAAGGGCATTTCGACGAGCATCGGTCATCGACTTGATTAGATCGAATTCTTTCACCGTTCTGTCGGGGAAAGTGTCTTTGATGAATGATACGCCATTGAGATTTGTTCTTGCTGTGTTAATATTAGCGTAATCGTCCCCTTTGTAGGTGCCGACAAAAATGTAGTCGTTCCAAATAATGACGTCTCCGCCCTCGATATGGCAGTTCTCCGGGGCGATAATGAGATCTTTTTCGTCAATCTGGTTTGTGATCAGGCTGAGCGCCTCCCATTCTTGGGCTCTGTCGGGAAGAATGTTTGCTTTTACAAATTTGTCACCGATTACAAAACCGATATCTCGAGAAAATATTTGGTTAAGATCTTGAATAATTTGTGGGCGATAAACTTGTACCCCATAACGCTCTAGGATCTCCTGAAAAGCGCTCATTTCGAATACCATATCGGATTCGGTTGGGTAGGACCCAGCAAGAATGTGCTCTAAGGACTTGGGGTCGTACGCTTGAGAACTGGTGGGAGTTGGACCGTTGTCATTCGCTACCCCCAGTATAACGGATCGAAGTCTAGCCGTTTCATTCTCTATATGCAGTTTAATCATTTCTTTTAGTCTAATATTGGAACTCAAAGTTATACAATTTCGTTGACCATGGCGCGCTCGGATAGAATAATTTTGCGATTCAGAAATATGCCCTGAACCTTGTGGTATAACGTTAAAAATGACGGTATATTTCACGTTCTATTGTTACTCTATTTACTCTCGTTTTCAATATTTTATCATTTTTCGATCAAGTGCAATCGGTTGATTGACTTTTGAGTTTTAAGAAATGTGCGAGCATGTGTTTATTCGGGGATAAAATCGTATTTTTGCACTTTCAAATGATTTTTGAAGAAATGGTGCTTTTTAAAGCGTATGAGAGTGCTTTAGAAAGATTGAATGAAAAAGTTAAGCGCAAAAATGAGCAACGTATTTTATCAAGAAAAATTTCAGGATCGTCACAATGGCCCCAGAGCCGGTGAGGCCCAAGAAATGTTAGCCTATCTAGGCGTAGGATCGGTAGACGAACTTATCGAGCAAACTGTTCCAAGTCAAATTCGATTGAAGCAGCCATTGGCGCTCCCGAAGGCGTTGAGTGAGAAAGCTTATCTAGCGAAGGTAAAGCAAATTGCCGATAAGAATAAGGTTTTCAAATCTTATATCGGTCAAGGTTACTACGATGTGATTGTACCTGGTGTAATTCAGCGTAACGTGCTTGAAAACCCAGGCTGGTATACGCAATACACACCATACCAAGCGGAGATAGCACAGGGACGTTTGCAAGCATTGTTGAATTTCCAAACGGTTGTTTCAGATCTGACTGGTCTTGAGGTGGCGAACGCATCTTTATTGGATGAAGCTACAGCAGCTGCCGAAGCGATGTTTATGCTTTACAGCGCACGTAAGAATAAAAACGCAAATGTATTTTTAGTTACAGCAAACGTATATCCGCAAACTTTGGATGTTCTACAAACTAGGGCGGTCCCGTTTGGCGTAGAAATTCGTGTAGCCGACATCTCCGTAGAGAATCTTACTGACGACGTTTTTGCCACATTTATTCAATACCCGTCTGCAGATGGGACCGTTGCAGATTATGCTGCGTTTACTGCTGCGGCTCAAGAAAAAAATATTACGAACTGTGTTGCTGCTGACTTGATGTCATTAGCGTTATTGACGCCTCCAGGAGAATGGGGAGCTGATGTGGTCGTTGGTAATACACAACGTTTTGGCGTACCGATGGGCTTTGGTGGTCCTCATGCCGCTTATTTTGCAACAAAGGATACGTATAAGCGTAATATCCCTGGCCGTATTATTGGTGTCACCTCAGATTCGAGCGGAAATTATGCCTTACGAATGGCGCTTCAAACGCGTGAGCAGCATATCCGTCGTGATAAAGCTTCTTCGAACATTTGTACCGCGCAGGCTCTGTTAGCTATTATGGCATCATTTTATGCTGTTTACCATGGTCCTGAAGGTATCAAAAATATTGCCCTTCGTATCAACGATCTGACAAAATTAGTTGATAAGGCCGTACAGGCGCTAGGGTATAAACAATTGAACCGAAGTTATTTCGATACGTTACGTTTTGCGGTAGGCGATGAGCTTGGCGCGTTAAAGGGTGAGGCACTTAATAACGAGGTTAATTTTTATTACAGCGAAGGCGTAGTAGGGATTTCTATCGATGAAGCCACCACGTATGAAGATGTTGAAACGATTGTTAAAGTTTTCGCGAAGATCAAAGGTAAATCGATCACTGATATTAATCTAGATGAAATTGTTAACGATCTAGGCGAGTCAATTCCGGTCGAACTTGCACGTCAGACGGCTTACTTAACGCATCCGTTATTTAATGAATATCATTCGGAGAGTGATATGCTTCGTTATATAAAATCTCTTGAGGCAAAGGATTTATCTTTATGCCACTCGATGATTCCATTGGGGTCCTGTACAATGAAGCTTAATGCCACATCTGAAATGATTCCATTAACATGGGGCGAGTTTGGGAGCTTGCATCCTTTTGCTCCCGCGGATCAGACAACGGGCTATATGCAGCTTATTAATGAACTTAATGAGTGGTTATCAAAGATCACTGGATTTGCGAAAATGTCTTTCCAGCCGAATTCTGGTGCGCAAGGTGAGTATGCCGGTTTGATGGTCATCCGAGCTTATCACCATAGCCGCGGTGAGGAGCATCGCAATATCTGTTTAATTCCAGCATCTGCGCATGGGACAAACCCTGCTTCAGCATCTATGGCTGGACTGAAGGTTGTTGTCGTTAAGTGTGATGATGCGGGTAACATTGATGTAGATGATTTACGTGCTAAAGCAGAAGAGCATGCAGCAAATCTGAACGCGTTAATGGTCACTTATCCGTCTACACATGGTGTATTTGAGGAATCTATCATTGAGATCTGTGAGATTATACACGCTAATGGTGGTCAAGTCTATATGGATGGTGCGAACATGAATGCGCAGGTGGGTTTAACCAGCCCTGGGTTTATTGGTGCTGATGTATGCCACTTAAATTTACATAAGACATTTTGTATCCCTCATGGCGGGGGTGGCCCCGGTATGGGACCGATTGGTGTGGCTTCACACTTAGTGCCATTTCTACCAAATCATGAAGTGATAGCAACTTCTGGAGAAGAGGGAATTTCAGCTGTCTCGGCGGCACCTTTCGGTTCGGCCTCTATTTTGACTATCTCTTACGCATACATCGCTATGATGGGTGGTGAAGGGTTGACGGATGCTACTAAAATGGCTATTTTAAATGCCAACTATATCAAAGCACGGTTAGAAAATCACTACCCTGTGTTATACGCGGGTGCTAATGGTCGTTGTGCTCATGAAATGATTTTAGATTGCAGAGGATTTAAAAAAGTTGGTATTGAGGTTGCGGATATCGCTAAACGTTTGATGGACTACGGTTTCCATGCACCGACGGTTTCCTTCCCGGTAGCAGGTACGCTAATGGTAGAACCGACGGAATCGGAATCAAAGGCGGAGCTTGATCGTTTCTGTGATGCACTTATTGCTATTCGTGCAGAAATCGCCGCTGTGGAACAGGGCGAAGCAGAGCAGAATAATAATGTCCTGAAAAATGCCCCACATACGGCAGATGTCGTGACTGCAGATGAATGGGATAAGCCATATAGTCGTCAGACAGCTGTCTATCCACTACCATATGTTAAAGCCAATAAATTTTGGCCTTCCGTGGGACGTGTGAATGATTCGCAAGGAGACAGAACATTAATTTGTTCTTGTCCTCCTATCGAAGCCTACGCGGAAGCGTAAGCTTTATACATTAGTTTTCTAGCTCCTGTTATAGAAATGTAACAGGAGTTTTATATTTTTAGGAAATACCATATACAATTCCTATGATTAAGTTGACTACAACCTTACTAACCTTATTTTTCTTCGCTGCTACTTACCTCTCGTATGGACAAGAGCCGATCTTTCGGTTCGGAAATGTTAATCGTTTTGATGATTTTCTGACAGAATCGGTAGAACAAGAAACAATGAACTGGATTCAAGTAAACACTGAAGACACTACTTGGAGCGTAAAAGACGATGTGTTGACGTGTAAAGGTCATCCTATTGGCGTTGTGCGTTCGGAGAAGATGTACCAGAACTTCATCATGCACGTAGAATGGCGGCATCTAGAGGCCGGCGGCAATTCTGGAATTTTCGTATGGTCAGATGCTAACCCGGAGTCGCATAACCGACTACCTAGCGGTGTAGAGGTGCAGATGTTGGAGCTAGACTGGGTTAACCAGCACCTATCAAATGGAGAAAGGCCTCCGATAGCGTATGTCCACGGCGAGTTATTCGGCGCCGGTAAACACAGTACAGTGCCCGACAATCCGCGAGGGATCCGCAGTAAGTCCGTGGAGAATCGCTGCCTAGGACGAGGGGAATGGAATACCTATACTGTTGTGTGCGTCGACGGAACAATTAAGCTTTCCGTAAATGGGAAATTTGTCAATGGAATTAGAGATGCAAGTAAGCGAAAAGGATACTTATGTCTAGAATCCGAGGGAGCGCATATCGAGTTTCGCAATCTGAGAGTTATCGAGTTAGACGAGGGCAGTATTCAGGAGAGCCAAATTGTAGCAGAAAAATAGGCCGCGGTAACAATTTTCTAGCGAACTGTTGTAATTGGAATGGGAATTGTATTTTTAGACAAACAAAACGAAGATGAAAAGTACATGGTATCTGGCCCCTTTGGCCGCAATGCTGATTTTCGCATCCTGTGGCGGTGGTAAATACGCCGCGACAGAGAAGGTTTATAAGAAAAAGGCAAAAGATTTCTCTATACAATATAAAGAGGCTCCTGTAGAGTCTCAGCTTGAGAAACTTATTACTTCGCATGATAAACAATGGATAGGTTCGATTAATTTTGGCGTACGTAAACCAAATTATGTCATGATCCACCATACAGCACAGGACTCCTTAGCGCAGACGGTGAAAACCTTCCATAGTGCTAGGGCAGGAGTTAGTTCACATTACGTCATCGGCCGTGATGGGAAGATCGTGCAAATGGTCAATGACCTTTACCGCGGCCACCATGCCGGGTTAGGTAAGTGGGGAAATGACACTGATCTTAATTCTTCGTCGATAGGAATTGAACTTGATAATAATGGCCTAACCGACCCATGGCCAGAGGCACAGATAAATGCACTAGTTGATCTATTACAATATCTGAAAGAAACCTATAAAATTCCGCAATCGAATTTTATTGGACATATGGATTATGCGCCAACGCGTAAGAATGACCCGTCTCGCTTTCCATGGAAAATTCTGGCAGACAAAGGATTCGGGTATTGGTATGACCAAGTGCTGCAAGATGTGCCTGAAGGATTCGACCCAAGGGTTGCTTTGAGGGTGATTGGCTACGACGTCTCGAATTTAGACGCAGCAATCAAAGCATTCAAAATCCATTACATACAAACGGAGACGACCACCTCGGAGCTTAACGATAACGACCAAAAGATTCTCTATTCGATCTTTTTGAAGTATATGTAATTGAATTATTGCATCAAATGAAAAACGCCAAGATCAATACGATTGGCGTTTTTTTATTGCTCTTTATAGAATTCCGGTTTTAACGTTAGACCGTTTTTACGAATTTCTCATCGTAATTTTCAATGTCGACTATATATCGGTTTTTTATAAGAAAGTCGAAAAGTGATTTCGCTTCTTCGGCCACCGGTAGATTTTTTGTTGTGATGATGTCTCCGGATTTTTTGTCTAAGTATGGATACGCGTAGAGTTTTACATTTTTACTAAACATTCCTGAAATATAGGAAAGGAGTTCATTTGTATATGTTTCTTTACTGTAGTTATGGGTGTTGAAAATATTTCTTAAGTTAGAAGCGTTTGTCGCAATTCCCACATGTTGAGGTTTGAATGATTTGATGAATTCTGCAAGGTGATTGTTCCGGCGGAAGTTGGAAACCATAATATTATTTCCAGTCGAACACAAGTATTCTGCACGTTCAGCGAAATATGTCAAGTCTTCGTCGGTGATCAGCTGTTCTTCATCAAGTACGTTACCCATTAACACCTCGATAAGAACAACTGTATCTTCGGGCTTGGCACCCGTGTTTTTATAAAACTGTTCTAAAGCACTGTTAAAAAGGTCAAAGTTCGGATTTGATTTTTGACGGTATTTTGTACGAAGAATAATTATATTCTTCTTATATAGATAATCTTTTATTTGTGCAGCTTTTGCATCGGGACGGAAAATTGCGGCTCTTGCGAAACCTTTCGCTATTAGGTAAAGGTTCAGTAGTCGCTCGTTTGCCGATTCAAATATGGGGCCAGATACTTTAACTAGATCGATCTCCACAGAACCGACAGAAAGATTGTCGACTAGTGATTCGATCATCGTTTGCGGATCTTCGGAATAATAGTATGCAGCAAAGATCAGGTTTACACCTAAGATGCCTAAGACTTTGGATTGTAGACGAGAATCGCTGTCCAATAAGCGTACGTGAATGACGATGTCATTTATCGGACCACCAACCTCAGCTTGAAAACGAACGCCGATCCATCCGTGTGGATCATTATTCTTAGCAAAATTTAATGTGGTTACTGTGTCGGCAAACGCGAAAAACTTTTTTGAAACGTATTTTTCGCCATGAAGGCGCTCGTTGAGAAGATTGAATTCATGATTCAACATTTTTATGACTCGTGTTCGGCTTACGTATCGGCCGGATTCTTCAACACCATATATGGCATCACTAAAAGTCATATCGTATGCGGATATGGTTTTGGCGATAGTTCCCGATGCGGCTCCAGCTCCAAAGAAATTTCTAGCAACTTCCTGTCCAGCACCGATCTCCGCAAATGTCCCGTATATGTCGGGGTTTAAGTTAATTTTCAGCGCTTTTCTCTTTGTCTCAAAAATTTCTCTTGCCATGGCGGCAAAGTTACGAAAAACGTGGGATTATTTGGGCAATAGCGCGGCATGTAAAATAATATTAGGTCGAGTTAAAGCAGGCCTAATTTTTGAAAAGTATAAAAAAGAGCGGCACTGTGAAGTGACTGTCCAATTTTGTTACTCAATAGGAGGTCTCGTGCTTGCTCCACGTTCAAAGTGATTACTTCGATATCTTCAGAATCGTCAAGATTTTGTTCCTGTATCCGGACACCTCCTTTTAATAAGTAAGTGTGTGTAAGGTTATCACTAGTGGCGGGATTGGCGTAAAGTTCGCAGATTTTCTCTATACTCTGAAAGGCGTATCCCGTTTCCTCGAGCATCTCACGACGGGCCCCCTCTGCAGGCTCCTCACCTGGCTCTACGACTCCCGCGGGCAACTCTACGAGTACCTTAGCAGCCCCATGACGATACTGTTTTACGAACAAAATCTGCTGATCTGTTGTAAAGCCAATCATGTTTACCCAGGTTGGGTATTCTAGGACGTAATATTCTTCTTTGATATGTCCATTGGGCATCTGCAGTTTATCAACACGGAGGGTCGCCCAAGGTCGTTCGACGATGTATTTAGAGTCTAATAATTTCCATTTTTCCATCTCTATACGACTATGTCCTCCATGATGTTTTTCACCTTTTGTTCGAGCTTCTTTGAGATGGTAAGATAGTTCTCTGTATTTGTGAGCGCTTCCTTTACGGAACAATAAAATTTTATTTTTGGTTCTGTTCCCGATGGACGGGCCGAGATTACATCTCCTTGTTCAGTGATGAACTGTAATACGTTGGACGACGGAAGGTCTATTTTTGATTGGGTACTGGAAGCCAAAATTGTTGCGGTTCCAGACTGGTAATCTCTAATTTCTTCTACCGGAATTCCTCCGAGTTTTTGTGGAGGATTAGCGCGAAGATCGGCCATCATTTGTCTGATCTCGTCTGCTCCTGCTTTTCCTTGTTTTGTGAGTGATATAAGTTTTTCTTGGTAGAAACCGTATTCTTTGTATAAGCTTATTAGCACTTGGAATAGTGTTTGCCCCTTGTTCTTGAAGTAAGCGGCCATTTCCGCAATAAAAGCACAAGAACTTATCGCATCTTTATCTCGAACCAAGTCGCCGACAAGGAAGCCGTAACTTTCTTCACCACCAACAAGATAGTTCTCCGTACTTTGTAGACGTGTTATAACTTCACCGATAAATTTAAACCCTGTTAACGTTTCGTAATGTTTCACGCCAAAGGAGTCACTGATAGCGGTCATCAGATTGGAGGTGACGATTGTTTTGACGATATAGTCATTCTCTTTGAGTTGACCTTGTTCCTTTTTAGCTGATAGGACGTAGTATATAAGCAGACTTCCAATTTGGTTGCCGTTTAGCAGTTGAATCTCCCCTTCGTTATTTTTTACGGCTAGCCCCACACGGTCTGCATCCGGGTCTGTTGCCAAAATAACATCAGCGTCAATTTGTTGTCCTTTATGTTTGGCCATCGACATCGCTTCTTCCTCTTCTGGATTAGGATATATTACAGTCGGGAAATTTCCGTCGGGTGTTGCTTGTTCCTGTACGATGTGGATGTTCGTAAAACCCCACGCCTCAAGCATTTTAGGAACGACAGTTATGCCTGTCCCATGGATTGATGAGAACACTATTTTTAAGTCGTTTTGAGCCGCTATCGCCTCTGGATTTATGCTTAATGATTTGTTTGCTTGGATGTAGATATCATCGAACGATTCATCTACCAGGGTGATGTGGCTTGGATCAGCTTGAAACTGGATTTCGGAAACTGAAGCGATGGCATTGACACGATCAATGACATTCGTATCATGTGGAGCGACAAGCTGACCGCCATCATTCCAGTAGGCTTTATAACCATTATATTCTTTGGGGTTGTGCGATGCGGTAAGCATAACGCCTCCTTGGCATCCGAAATGTCTTACTGCGAATGAAAGTACTGGCGTTGGTCTTAGCTGTTCAAAGAGGTATACCTGAATCCCGTTCGCTGAAAAAACATCTGCGACCAGTCGTCCAAAGTTCTGAGAATTATTGCGGCTATCATACGAAACAGCGACTTTGAGCTTCTCATTTGGAAATTGTTCTATTAAATAGTTCGCAAGACCTTGTGTAGCCTTGCCTATAGTGTATTTATTTATACGGTTGGACCCAACACCCATGAGACCCCGGAGACCTCCAGTACCGAATTCTAACTCCTTATAGAAGGAGTCAATAAGTTCTGTTTCTTGGTTATTATCTATGAGTTTTTGTACGCTAGCTACGGTGTCGCTATCGTATTGCGGGCTTAGCCATTGATTAATACGGTTTTGTGTCGCTTGATCGATATTGCTCATTGTATGCATTTTTGTGCAATAAATATAGCTTTTTCTTATTTAACTGAACAGTCGTTGAATCATTTTTAGCATTTTTAATGCATTCGTTAAAAGACGATACGATATCTAGGCGTCGCACCAGCCGTACGCACGATCTAAAAGGAATACGTACCATGCGCCTTTATACTTTTTTACGTGGAATATTAGGTTATCCCCGTTGGTAAGGATGACGCGATAACAGTCCTTTTCGACGGCTTTAATCTGCGCTAACTCGTCGTCCGTAATTTCTTCAAACTTATGTTTGAATTGGGCGATGTAGGTTAACTGATCGGCGTTTTTGCTGGTATCGACAACTAAGCCAAGTTTATCCCATTTGTCCGTGCCACAGTCGAATACTGGGAGGTTATCGAATGTAAGGGCAAAATCGTTTTTCACCCCGTTATAGGGGAAGTGTTGAGGAACAGGTGTATTAAAATCAAGGCTATCAATGTGCTGATAGGTGTCCATTGCCCCTGGCCGATAAATAATATATAAACCTAGATCGGGATGAATAAGCTTGTTGGCCTTTTGGTTGTCTTTGCTTACATAGGCCCGCACAAAGCGTGTTATCACTTCTGTAAGTTGTCGGGTGTCCTCCACGGGATCTACGGTGGCGAGACTGTCGTTTGTACTTTGCGTGTTGGTTGTGTTCTTGTTGGAAGAGGTACAGGCTGCTAAAAGCAAAAAGATGCACGAAAGGATGGGTATTATTGTTTTCATGATTTGTTTGATTTGCGAATGGTGTTTTCAATACTGTCCCACATCTGCGGTGGAATAGCCTCCATGTTGTTGAATTCACCCGCTCCTTGCAGCCATTCTCCTCCGTCGATGGTTACGACTTCGCCGTTGATGAACCCCGCAAAGTCTGATAGCAGAAATGCCGCCAGATTGGAAAGCTCCTGGTGATCGCCAACACGTTTGAGCGGAACTCGATTTTTAAAGTCGAACTTCTCTAAAAGATCCCCCGGTAGGAGTCTTTCCCACGCTCCTTTTGTGGGGAACGGTCCAGGCGCTATAGCGTTGTGACGGATCCCGTATTTCCCCCATTCCACGGCAAGAGACCGAGTGAGGGTTAGCACGCCGGATTTTGCAATTGCAGAAGGAACGACGAAACCAGATCCGGTAGAGGCATAGGTCGTCACGATATTAAGTACGGACGCCTTTTGCTTCTTGGTTATCCAATCTTTTCCAAAAGTAAGTGTACAGTTCACGGTGCCTTTAAGTACAATATCGATTACCGTCGAAAAGGCATTGGCGGAAAGACGCTCCGTGGGCGATATAAAATTTCCTGCGGCGTTGTTTACCAACATGTCCACGCGGGAAAATCTTTCAATAGTTTGTTCGAGCAAGCTTTCTACTTGGTTTATCTCGCGCACATCGCAGGCTACAGGGAGAACAGGATTTCCGGTTTTCGTTGTTATCTCTTCCGCAGTCTGGGTTAATACTTCGAGCTTGCGACTTGTTAGTACAAGGTTCGCCCCCAGTTCGGAAAAATAGGTTGCCATGGCCTTACCCAGCCCTGTGCCTCCGCCTGTAACGACAATGGTTTTGCCGACTAACGCGTTCTCTTTAAGTGCTCCTTCTATCATAAGTTATGCTTTTTTTGCTGTTAGGTTGCCGATAATTGTCTTAAGTATTTGACGTGTCGATGGTTTCCACCATTGTTCCAACACCTGATTTATTGCAATCGTTTTGCTGTCCTCCAGGGTTTTAAGCAATTCTTTGCGGAGATTAAGCTTTGTTGTCGCCCAAGCGGTCTTGTCGAATTGGGCGTAAACTTTGGCTTTTCGTGCCGCGGCAGTTAATATTCTGTCTGCAGGAACTGTTTCGTCGATAAGCCCGCAGGAATAAGCGTCCGTAGGATTCAGAAGCTTGCCTTCTAAAAGGTTGCGATAAGCCTGTGCTTGCCCGATCCAAAAACTGTAAAGGGAAAAGATACTTGAAGGCACGACGATACCGACAGGCACTTCATTCAGGCCGATGATAAATTCTCCTTCGGCCATAACCCGATAGTCACAGCATATTGCAAGTACACAGCCTCCAGCAGGACTATGGCCTGTAACGGCGGCTATTGAAGGTTTTGGAAAAGAGGTAAGATTGTAAACAAGGTCCATGAAGGCATTCCAAAATTCAGTTATTCCTTTTTCATCATATTCGTAAAGCGTGATTAAATCTAATCCTGACGAGAAAAAACCTTCCTTCCCATGTAATACGATCCCTTCTACTGCTGGATCATTTTTCGCCCGTTCAAGTTCTTGTGTTAACTCAAGAACCATTTCCATGTGAAGCGCATTGGATCGTCCACGGTCCAATCCTAAATGTAATATATGATCCGTGTTTTGCGATTTAATGAATTCCCCCATATTCCGATATTTATAGTGCTAGTTCTTCGAAAAATACGAAAAAATAAATAAAGATACGTGTAAGGTGGCGTGGGGGCCATAGAAATATTGCACGGAGTGGCGCTAGGTAATGGGTCGATACCTCATAGTTTTATGCGCAGGGGTGATGATGAGGAAAAGTCCAGCATAATTAATATCATGTTACAGGGACGGGTGCGGAAAAAAACAAATAGTGTACAGACTAAGAAGTTTGTACACTATTTAAGAGATGTCGTACTGAGTTATTTTACTTCAAAAGGAAGTGTTTTACTGATAAGCCTGCCTGCGAAATCGAGACCTTGGATATTGATTATATATAATCCCGGCTCATCCGAGGTGTAAAAATAAAAGTTTGCCTTTCCTTCTTTATCAGTGATAATATTGGGTTCCCAGTGTATTGTCGTGCGCAGGTCCTGCTCTAGAACGTTTTTTGCCTCGATTTCATATTCTGGTTTGTAGAATGTTTTAGTGATATGTAACCCCTTCGGCTGTATAGTTATGATTCCTTTTGGTCTAAATCGTTGCCGGGCATCAGCACCTGTTTTTGATGTGATGATAATTAAACCGTTTGATCCGTATTGACCGTAAATAGTTGTATAGTTTGAGTTACGAAGTACTTCGATACTTTCGACCTGTGAAGGAACTATCATTTGAATTTGATCAGCATCAATGTACATCCCGTCTAATACAAGTTGCATGGGTGCGTTCGAGCGCGTGTTATAGGGGACTCCATTTTGGAAATAGACACCCATTAGGCGGCCGTTCAGACACATATCCAATGTTGAGCAGGTCGATAATTCTTCTGCCCCTAAGACTTGATCTGCATTACCCCGACCGTTGAAATTCGATGTGTTTTTTGAGGCTTTATTTACGCGAGCATCAGCGGTAACCTGAACTTCTTCAATCGCGATCGAGCGTTCCATGAGTCCTTGTGATTCAAGAGCAGCAAAATACTTTTTGCTCGCTCTTAGCTCATTTTGGAAGATACTATTTATGTTGTTTAATGCGTCGGGTCTGTTTTTATTTATACCTACTTGAGGTGTGCTTGATTCGAAATATCGAATGTCGATATTGTTTTTCCCTTTTTGGTCCTTGGCCGTTAAAATAAATTTTACACTATCTGGAAAAAGAAGGTTGTCAAAGGAAAACATGCCGTCTTGATTTGCAACAGTGTCGATAAAATCCATGTAGTTCATGGTGGAAATTAAAGTCATTTTTGCATTTGGAAACCCAGCTTTACGTCCGAGCTTGTTTGCTTGGCCACGAATACTAATACTTTTCTCGGCAGGAAATTCCGGTGCAACCGTACTGTCTACCGACGACAGGTCAATTTTTCGCCAACCCTGGGTAAGAAGTAGGTTGTCAATTTCTGTAGTTTTAATTTTATTCTGTTCGAAGTAATAAGAAGGATCTTCAATATAACCATTTAGTTCGCTGCTAAGGTAGAGCGCACTCTCGATGCCCGCGAATTTATTCGCCTTGGTTTCGTATTTAGAGCTGTTAATGACGGACGCTGACAGAACCGCGTTGCGAACACTATCGCCCAGACTTCCAGTTTCCAGGGCCACCGACACCTTTTTTCTGGTATTGGTCGTTGGACTGTTTAATGTTATCGCCAGAGGAAGTATGTTTTCCGTGTGGTGTATAAAAACCGGGCGCTCGATGATCGGATCGAGGTTCTCGTTAAGAATTGTTATTGTCACAACACCTGCAGGCAGATCCTTTTTATTAGCGGAGAAGCCGAGTTGCGCTTGTGAGGCTTTTTGCAGCGAAGTGTGATAAGTTTGGCCCATATAATGCAACATAAAATAGATGTTGGACCCGTCTTGTTTATCCGGGGATAAGTTTACCTGCGCAAAAAGTTTGTTTGCATTGTCATTGTTAATTTGAAGATTGTATCCAGACGTTAAAACCGGAGGTAGCTTCGTGTTGATTGAGCTACCATCTTCAAAGCTCGTTATAGCGTGATAGGGCTCGTTCGTGTTGATAAATATCGAGGCCGCACCCATACCTAATTTGTTTGTTTCTAGTTTTGCTACAGTATCTCCTTTGGCGCTTATTATATGTGATGTTGCTTTTACTCCAAGTCCTGAAGGCTGTATGGCTTTGGCTGCAATCTTGTTGAGGGTTCCGACAAGAAGATTTCCTCCTTCTGGAAAAAACTGTATACTGTTTTCTGATGCGGCGGATGAAGGTAGGTTGAAAATCTTTTTGATTGGTGCGTGGGTTGTGTTTTTAAAGGAAAGTGTAAGTTTGGCCTGGGAATACTTGTCATTAAAGGGTATTTGTATGACACCATCTTCGTTCGATTTCTCTCGACCTTTTTTTAAAACCTTGTCTTCATCAGCTATTACATATTCTACGTAGGTATTCTTTAATGGTTGTTCGTTAATTTCTTCAAGACGAATGGTGTAATTTTCGCCTTCTAGTGAAGAAGAGGTTAGGATATTGTCTATCCTTCCATTTGTAAGGTGTATATTTTGGTTATAGAAGTAGCTCGTACTATCGTTTCGCATCCAATTGGTATAGGCACGTAACCGATATGTGCCTTCGATTAAGGTATCCTGCAAACTTATATCGCCAAAGCTCAGACCGCTTATTAACGGAATTTTTATTGCTGTGACGACCTGATCTGCCGGATCTATCAGTTCTACATATGCGATATTACTCAAATTTGACATGAGATTTTCAATGCCGACGGTAACATAGGCTTTAAGCCAGATGGTCTCGCCAGCGGTGTAATTGGTCTTGTCGAGGTGGAGGAACACTTTTTCTGTAGGTCTCAGGATACTGTAGTCGTTGATTTTGGTTAGAAAGCTCTGGATATCTTGTGCTTGCAGACAGTACTGGGAGAGTATGGTAAATACCATTATTATCCACTTTTTTAGGCTCATATCGGTTTGAATTAAGAAACCAAAATACAAAAAAACAAAGAACGATATGTGAATTTTTGTAGATTATTGATTTACATCGGTATCTTTGTCGCTCACGGATCGTTGGTGTTTGATTCGAGAAACCTTTACAAAACGAATTTAGTATATGAATATCTTAATTATTGGTGCGGGCGGGAGAGAGTCGGCCTTTGCCTATAAATTATCTTCCAGTCCAAAATTAGACAAGCTATTTATTGCGCCAGGAAACGCAGGAACAAGTCAATATGGACAAAATGTCGATTTAAAAGTAAACGATTTTCAAGGTATAGCTTCTTTTGCGTTATCCAATGACGTAAACATGGTGCTCGTAGGACCAGAGGAACCGTTAGTTAACGGTATTCATGATTATTTTCTTGATCGCGAGGATCTAAAGCATATTCCTGTTATAGGGCCACAACGTCATGGAGCACAGCTAGAGGGGTCGAAAGACTTTTCTAAAGAGTTTATGTTTAGACACAATGTCCCAACGGCAGCTTACAAGTCATTTGATAAATCAAACCTAATCGATGGGTTAGCTTACTTGGAGACGCAAAGTCTTCCCATTGTGCTAAAAGCAGATGGCCTTGCAGCAGGTAAAGGGGTGTTAATTTGTGAAACGTTGGAAGACGCAAAAGCGGAACTTCAAGCGATGATAGCCGATGCGAAATTTGGTGCTGCAAGTTCTGTCGTAGTGATTGAAGAGTTCCTGAAAGGAATTGAGCTTTCCGTGTTTGTTCTTACTGACGGAGAAAACTACAAGGTACTTCCTTCTGCTAAAGACTACAAGCGGATAGGCGAAGGAGATACTGGGCTAAATACAGGAGGTATGGGGTCCATTTCTCCGGTTCCTTTTGCTGATGACGTGTTTTTAGGAAAGGTTGAAGAGCGGATTATTAAGCCCACGGTCGAGGGTCTTAAAAAGGACGGAATTCCTTATAAAGGATTTATATTTATCGGTTTGATGAATGTCGATGGCGAGCCTTTTGTTATTGAGTATAATGTACGCATGGGCGATCCAGAGACTGAATCAGTATTACCTCGAATTGAATCGGATTTGCTAGATCTTCTCGAAGGGGTTGCTAATGGCGATTTGGATAAGCGTTCATATACGGTGAGTCCCAAAACGGCAGTTACGGTTGTTTTAGTTTCTGGTGGTTATCCTGGCGAATACGAGGGAGGGAAAGAGATTACCAATATTGAGAATGTAGAAGACTCTATCGTATTTCACGCGGGAACGAAGGAGGTCGACGGTAAAATTATTACTGCGGGCGGACGTGTTTTAGCGGTGACGACGTTACAGGATTCTTTGTTCGAAGCGTTGCAGCAAGGCACTGCTGACGCGGGAAGAATATTTTTTGAACGGAAATATTTCCGTAAGGACATCGGTTTTGATTTAATTTAAAAAATAATCTTTTCAAAGTCAATAAATTATAGAATTGACAGATGAAATATTTTGGTGATACGAATATTGCTGTTATATTTGCATCACCAAAAGCAAATGGCCCGTTCGTCTAGGGGTTAGGACGCCAGATTTTCATTCTGGAAACAGGGGTTCGATTCCCCTACGGGCTACTAGACTTGAAGTCAAAATTAAAAAGTCTGCAAACACTATGTTTGCAGACTTTTTGTTTTTTACAACATATGGATTCTTCAAAAAATTCCCAAATAAACAGGGTGTCAATCGTGGCGTTATCAGTTGAGGTGTATTGACGCGATTAACAGGCAAACTTCTGATGCAAGGCTATTGCAAAGAGATAAAATTGTCGATAGAATATAGTGAAAACTGTTCTATTCGATGAAAACTCAAGTGCAACTAGTCACCAGTATAATTGGTACGTTCGAATATATGTTTCTATAGTCCCAAATTTCCTTTAATAAAAATCCTGAAGCGGGGAGCCTCAGGATTTTTAACTAACTAACCAATTATTAACCTAAATTATGAATTGCTTATATAACGTAGCTTCAGCAGTATTTGTTACACCAGGATCTATCTATTAACATAAAATAACAACTTGTCAGGGAATGCATAGGCAAGTTCTTGTTTTGCGCCTAACATTAATACATCTTTGCTTATAGGATAAAGATCCGCATTCGAGGCTTCGTATAGGTACAGAAACTTTCCATCATCCGACAACAGTAGGTCTACAGGCTAGGCTGAATACGCGCTACAATATTACCCTTTACGTTTCAATTGGTTAAGGAAATCCTGGTGATCGAGGGAGTTTCAACAGTAGAACCGCTCGGGGTGCTTGTCTAGTAAAACCGGATATATCTCTTCGAGCCTTTTGTAGCAAACAAACTGTCTTGGGGCACGTCAAGAATAAAGTCGTCATAAGCGATCTCTGTGGTGTCATTGACAGTGTCACCTTTGCCGAAATCTGCCTTGTAATCTATGGTAATAAATCCTTTCTTACTACCCGTGCTTCTAAGGCACATTTGGGATATCTTTGATAACAGCGTTCTCCTGTGTCAATAAATAGCTTTTATTTTGGTTAGCGATCGAAAAGGTTACAGAGTCTAGCTGTGCAGCGGCAGATTAATCATAGAAGGTTAACGTCAACGAGGTATTTGTAACCTGTTGTGGGCTGGCTTCGGGATCCTTGCGGAAGAAAAAGCGCAATATGTTATAAAGGCAGTGTATTCTTTAAGAAAAATTTGTTGTAGAAAGGGAGGTTAGATTCCCAAAAATTTGAATGGTTCTGCTACTTCAAAACTCGAATTTGATAGACCGTTGAAAGCAGTGTTCGGATTTAGAGATAATTTCATAGATGCCGCCCCCTCTTTCAAATCAAATTTGGTGAGGTCTACCCAAAAAGTGCCTGGAGTTAAAACATTTTCGAAATAATACATCTTATTTTTTTGATCTGCTACAGATCTCCACCGAGTTGAGGAAATGTTCGGTTCGGTTTCAGAACTGATACCAAAAGGTACAGAACAATTTCTGATCACACTAAACACACTTGCCACCGCAGTCCTTGTATCTTCAGTTTGTGGAATGGCGTTGATATAGTAAGACGCCCTGACAAATCGGTCAGCAGCGCGGTTGGTGCCGGGCAACATAATGGTTCCGGGAATACTTGCCCAATAGTTATTTAAGGCAAGCTGCTCTCCAAATACCGGAGAATTAGTCATTACAGTATATGATGGATTGTGATGAATTACCAACTTTCCGTTAATATATTCAAATATCGCGTTGTCGCCTGAAGCATCAGAAATGGATAGATGAAGGGTTGTAAATTTATCAGTGCCAGGAATATAATCACTGACTATCACAAATGGTTCGTCTTTTAAAGTTTCTACCGCTTCATTTACAGTCGCAAAATTATCCAATACATATTGTGCCCATGCCGAAATTGCGATGCCCTTTTTACTTCCGTTGGGTTCGAATTTTGGATAACTGGATTCCACCAACCATAACATATTTGCTACTAATCCTTTTTCGTTTAAGCCATCCGCTGTTGCAATATCCCAGGCCGTTGAAACTACACTGCCATATTTGGAAGTCCACTTTACAGATTGGGGCCCCACTTCACCGCTTCTGGAAATTCCTCTGGGGAATACCCATAGATTAGCTGAAATTTCATCTTTCCAGTCCATACTGCGGGCAGTGATTACTGTTCCGTTGGGGCCTTTATACACTACTCGTGTACAGGCCAGAGAATCCTTTTGAACCCAAAGAAATGCTACAAAAAAAAAGAAATACTTCATAGTTAAAGATGTTTAATGTGCCTAATAAGTTGGTGCTATTATTTTTCAGGAATTAATATCAAAAAAAGAACCATTAAAAGAGCCATTTTTTTAAACAACCACAGCAAACAGTTGAATCACGTAATCAAAGTGCTTAAAAAGTCCGCCCTACTACAAAAGTAAAAAAAAAGATATAATAGGCATTTTTTTTTCTAGTCGTTGTGGCTCTTATTTCTTCTAAATCAATCTGCTAGCTCTTCAACCTTCACCCCTCAAAAAACTATCGACGTTCTTGTATACCAATCAAGGAAATGTAGAGACCGAGATTATTTTATACAGTATGCACTTAGTTGAGTGGAGATGTTGGTACTACCTTTCTAACTCAGTCAAATTTTCGATTTGCCAACTTCTGTTTGATTTTTTGGACTATTTCGGCTCAAGTTGATTAACTTTTGATGTGCCTAAACCATGGCCCCCGGAACGTAAAGCGGGGCAATAGCGTTAAGGGCGTCGAGTGGCAAAGACCTGACTAGCCCTGAAAAACATATACTTTTTCAGGACTACTTACCAAACAACCGTTTATTCATCAATTCGTATCATGTGAGAGAGAAATAGTGCTATTTGAAAAAGCATAGTTGTTCATTGAAAACCATTTAATTAGCGGTGTGCGCCCTACTTCAACCAGAAGCATCCTGTGAGCAAAAGTTAACGATACAAAATTAGGAGTCTATTGCGGAATTGCAGTGCTAACGACGGCTAAGTAAAGTTTTAAAATGCCTCCTTTATTTGTATTGTCCATTTATCAACGGTACTACGGTCGGTTTTATCCGCGTTGCCAAAGAAGAGATGTTGCTTGACTTCCAGACCGCAATAGGCGTAGATCCCGTTGTCAGATGTAAGCAGCAACGCTTTATCCATGCCGACCTCACTATAATTAGCTTTTGACTTTCCGTGTGTGTTGATTATAACTGCTTTTTTTCCTTGCAAAAGTCCTTTCTGGAGTCCTTGATCATAAAAGTAAGCAAAACCGTAACTAAATACTCTGTCGATATAGCCCTTCATAAGGGCAGGTAACCCTGTCCACCAAATGGGGTATATGAATGTAATGCAGTCCGCCCATACAATATGATCCTGTTCTCGTTTCACATCGTCTGAAACTCTTCCTTGAACTTGCCCAGCCATATCCTCTAAAGAAAGAATCGGATTAAAGTTCAATAGATATAGATCCCTGACAACGACATCATGTCCTTCGTGAACCAAGTGTTGGGAACAAGCTATTTTCAGGTGGTTGTTTAAACTATTTGGATTTGGGTGTGCATAAATGATTAAATGTCTCATCGTTCTACTTTTTTGTTATCGTTCAAAAGTAGATTACTCCTATATGCTAAAATTGTAAGAAAGCGAAAATCAGTTTATTGGATCGCAAATATCCTGTTGGAATTTAAGATACTTTTTCGGAGTGAGTTTTATGTAATATTGAAAATCATTAATGAGCTGGCTTTGATCGTAGTACCCACATTCGTCGATGATTTGGAACCAATCCACTTGTTTAGATTCGGATACGATATTTTGAATGAGCTTAATAGTTCTTATGAACCTTCGGTAACGATTTAGTTCTTTTGCAGAATATCCCAAGTATTTTTTATGCTTAATTTGGATATTTCTTTCAGTTTGATTCTGATTTTTCGCAATCGATTTAATCGGGCTTAGATTCTGACGTTTAAAATTTATTATCTGTTCAGCGATGGGGTTTCGTTGTCGTAGAAATGGCCTGCAGTATTCAAGAATATAATTAACTTTTTCGGCCGCGTCGTTTATTTTATCAAGGTCGGTCCATAATTCCGTAAAACAGTTCCCGCCTAATAATTCGTCGGGGTTTAATGACAGGGTTCCCGTAATCGATGCGTTGCCGAAGAAACGATAAAAAGCATCACCCTTAAAAGTGGCTACCAATATTTCTGAGTCGGGAGGTAAAGAATAATCAAATCCTTTTTTTATAGGTCCCATCACGATGCATTTGTTAACCCTAATGTGTACATTTTGGTCCGAATAAAGGGTGATTTCGGTGCCGAAATTAAATAACACAATGGACTGGTATGATGGTAACAACGTTTTAGTAATAGGTACTTCAGAGTTGTTCACCGCAAGATAAAAATGGCAAAACACATTTTGAAAATCTGCCGGAACAGCTATCCTAAGATTGTTATATAGTCCGTTATCATCCAGCATCTTAAGCTCTAATTTTCTTTTGTGTAGAAATAGATTATTAACAAAACTACAAATTAATTTGTATTGGTCGATGAATGCCGTGGCCGATTTGGCCGTTATTCGAACACGCGGCGGGTTACGATTAATTCTATTGAAAACGCATAGAAAAGAATCTTGATGACTTGGAGGGCTCATTGGAATTATTTAATAGATCTTCTTGAAGAAGCCGAAAATGCAGGAATTATAAATTGTTTTGTTACAGGGGAATCAAGAAGCACCCGCTTACT
>NZ_JABMCQ010000045.1 GCF_013179575.1 Sphingobacterium shayense
TGTTTATGTTAAAAAAAGCACACATTGGAGAAGTACAAGTAAGTATCTGGGACGACCAACAGCGCCAGGTGCTCGCCCATCAAAATGTTAACCTCCTGTAAGAGTCGACAAAAAAAGAAAACAAAATCTTTAGCCTTTCGTTTAAATAATTGAAAGGTTTTTTTATGCGAAACTTCATCATTTTGCTCTATATTTTTGCTATTTCCGGACTCACGGCCCTTGTCAGTTGTAATACTGAAAGTCGACAACAACAAGCAGTCACGTCAACGAATAAAACTTCGAATTCCGACGAATTGAATGACAAGGACGGAACTATCCAATTTCGACGCACAAAAGTTGCCAAAGAACGGGATACACTGTCTTTTGACCTCCCTCAGGAGGCACGGGTCCGGATCAAACTAAAAACGCCAACTAATACGGGTAATTTACGTATCAATCAGCTGATCATGCCAGACGGTACAGCTGACGGTCCCTATGGTCGAGAGCTCAGCGATAGTCTTACCAAAATCGGCACTTACCAGATTATTATTGGTGAAAGCTTAATGCAAGGTGATCCGTACGCCGGTGATTATTTTCTGAAAATTGAAATCGATTAAGATTTAATACAACACGATTAAACAATCCGTGTTCCAAAAAAAATATGTGAACATCGATTTCACTCAAAATCAAACGTCACGCGAACTCATATATACCGCTCCTCACTTAACTAAGTTTATAACCGATATATTCAGATAATTATCTTAAATTTAGTTAAATTTGCCAATTGAATTTCGAACAGAATAAAAAAATATGATTATACAACCACGAGTAAGAGGTTTTATCTGTCTAACTTCGCACCCAGAGGGGACTGCTGAAAATGTCAAACAACAGATAGAATACGTAAAATCTAAGGGTAAAATTACCGACGGGCCCAAAAAGGTTTTAGTTATTGGAGCGTCAACAGGTTTCGGTTTAGCGTCGCGTATCTCCGCCGCTTTTGGTTCGGACGCCGCGACAGTTGGGGTATTCTTTGAAAAGCCCTCTGCGCCTGGAAAGCCTGGGACAGCTGGATGGTATAATACAGCTGCATTTGAAGAACAGGCTATTGAAGCCGGTTTATACGCTAAAAGTATCAATGGTGATGCTTTCTCAGACGAGATAAAAAAACAAACCATTCAGTTAATAAAACAAGACCTAGGACAAGTTGACCTTGTCGTTTATTCGTTAGCGTCACCACGACGTACTCATCCTAAAACAGGTGTTGCACATTCTTCAGTGTTGAAACCAATTGGGCAAGCGTTCACAAATAAGACAGTAGACTTCCATGCCGGCGTTGTTTCAGATATATCTATACAACCAGTTGAAAACCAAGAAGATATAAACAATACTATCGCTGTGATGGGAGGCGAAGATTGGAAGTTTTGGATTGAAGAATTGAAAAATGCCGGAGCACTTGCCGAAGGCGTCAAAACTGTTGCATACTCTTACATCGGTCCTGAACTAACCTACCCTATTTATCGTAACGGCACTATCGGAAAGGCTAAAGATGACTTGGAGGCTACAGTTTCTACTTTAAATGAAATTTTAAAGGACTTAAACGGGATTAGTTATGTATCGGTCAATAAAGCTTTGGTAACGCAATCAAGCTCAGCAATCCCTGTGGTACCTCTGTACATTTCATTGCTTTATAAAGTCATGAAAGAAAAAGGGATCCATGAAGGAACAATCGAGCAAATGCAACGTCTGTTTTCTGAGCGGTTGTATAACGGAGCTGAAATTGCATTAGATGAAAAAGGGCGTATTCGCGTTGACGATTTAGAAATGCGAGAAGATGTTCAACAGGAGGTCGCTAAACTTTGGGAACAGGCTACGACCGATAATCTGGAAGAAATATCAGACATCATAGGTTACAGAAATGAATTCTTCCACCTTTTCGGTTTCAACTTTGAAAATGTCAATTACGACGCCGACACAAACGAGGTTGTGGAAATACCTAGTATTAAAGGGCAATCCTAATCCTACTCAAAAGGCGATAATTTAAAATTATCGCCTTTTCTATAAGCTCGAGCTCCCCGCTTGCGCTAGAAGTCGATATCGCCAAATTCAGTTATCGGCCTTTCCTAAATAACAAATAATCTAGACTGAATTTCCCAGGCCCGATGAATAACAGTGCGAGATAACCAACAAAAAAAGCAGTGCCTAGTTCATACTTCCCTAGTAGCTCCCAATCATGTACAGAGAAGATGACCAACGTGGTGATTAACAATGGAATAGTTGCGAACCGGGTAAAGAGACCTAAAACCAAGAATATGGAACAAAAAAACTCAGCAAAAATTGCAAGGCCAAGTGAAAAAGTTCCTCCTAAGCCCATAAAACTCAGAAAGCTATCCCTACGTTCGTTAAACTCGATCAGTTTCACATAGCCATGATTTGGAATCATTAAAATTCCGAATCCAACCCTTAGAATTAGTGCCCCAAAATTGGAAGAAAACGTACCTTTAGGTACAGACAGAAAATAGTTCTTCATAAATCAAATCGGTTGTTATTTTCATATGAGTATATTCAACGAACAATTAGTCAATGAATGCTCATTTGAAAAAAATCATGCCCAGCATCGTAATTTAAGACCTGAGCATGTATTTCATTTCGTAATATTTTTACTTCTATTTTAAATGTGCTCTGAGCATCCACGCCGTTTTTTCATGCTTTTCAATTATACCCACCAAAAAATCTTCCGTACCAGCATCGTGATGTTCTTCGCTCACCGCGTCAAGCTGCTCACGGACAAATGTGATAATAGACTCATAATCCCCGAGCAATTCCTTGATAAGCCCTTGCGAATCATATTTAGTATAACGCATTTCGTCAAGTTGCGATAGCTCTAGAAATTCTTTCATGGTCCCTGCAGCATACTGACCAATCGCTCTAATGCGTTCTGCAATCTCGTCTATGGTTTCGCTCAACTCGTCATAAAGACTTTCAAAAAATAAATGTTGCGCGTGAAAATCTGAACCTTCCACATTCCAATGAGCATTTCTTACTTTAACATAGAGCACGTGCTCATCTGCTAGTAGTTTATTTAAAATAACAGCTACTGCCTGCGTATCTTTTTCCTTAATACCAATATTTGTTTTCATCCTTATTCGATTTTATTTAACTCAAATTAATTATTTAATAACGACTCGCCTCGTCTAACCGCCCAATATCATCTGGAGAAAGGGCTAGTTCAACGGCCTGCGAAAACGATTCTAAGTGACTTTTTTTCGTAGCACTTGCAATGGGTGCTGCTACGCTTGGTTTCGCAAGAAGCCAAGCTAAGGACACAGCAGATGCTGTGGTATCATATTGGCTTGCAAGATCAAGCACGGTACTTATGATCTTTATCCCTCGGTCATTCCAATATTTCATCTTAACTCCTTCGCTCCGAGGAGATTCTGAAAAATCGGCTTCATTTTGATACTTTCCTGTCAAAAATCCACTTGCAAGCGAGTAAAACGGAATCACCGAAAGTTCATGCCTCTCGGCCAATACTTGATATCCCTGCTCAAAGCCTTCTCGGCTATATAGATTGTACTCGGGTTGTAACGTCTTATACATAGGGAGCTCGGTTTGTTTGCTCAGTTGAATTGAAGCTTCCAAACGTTCCGGCGAAAGATTAGACGCGCCTATATAACGTACCTTTCCTTGTTTTATTAACTCCTCATATGCTCGAAGCGTTTCTTCAATAGGCGTCTCTACTTGATCAAAATGCGTCTGATAAAGATCTATATAGTCCGTTTGCAATCGCCTTAAAGAATGCTCCACTTCTATCAAAATATGTGCACTTGTTGTGTTTGGCCTAGGATTATCTGCATAAACTCCTCCAACCTTAGTCATCAAGATGATTTTGTCCCGATTACCACGCTGAGCCATCCAAGATCCTAAAATCGCTTCGGATTCTCCTCCTCTATTTCCTGGCACCCAATAAGAATACTGGTTCGCCGTGTCGATAGCGTTAAAGCCCCGATCAACATATGAATCAAGGATATCAAAAGACGCATTTTTATCAAGGGTCCATGAGAACACGTTCCCTCCAAATATTATCGGAGCAATTTTTAGATCCGTTCTATTTAGTTGTATCTTTTCCATCTACCTTTCTTTGATTATTGAACAAGATACGAATTTATACAAAGCCATGCGATTAATCGAAGTCCATATTAATGTCAAAAATACCAACGAGTTTGCTACTTTTGTGCCGGCAAACAAAAGAGATATGACAAAGGAGACACCGCCGTTTTTCCATGAATTCAAAACGGATATCACAGGATACCCGTTACCAAAGAAATTTACGTTCCCATTTTGTTATAATCCAGATGCATTAAGTATCTGTGCGTCAATCGAACTGCAAGATTATCTCGAAAATCAAACTGACTTTCAACATAATTTTGGCTTGCAGCCGATGGAAGGACTTATTATCGGCAAAATGTTTGGTGTGTTAGTCGTACAAACACAGGACCAAAAACTGGGTTATCTTGCAGCGTGTTCAGGCAAACTAGCTGGGAGCAATCAACATCAATATTTCGTACCTCCAATATTCGATATGTTAACCAAGGACAGTTTTTTTTTACATGAGGAAATACAGATAAATGCACTCAACCGAGAAATTGAGAAATTGGAATCCGCAAGTTTCCTATCACAAAAGCGAGAGCTTTTAAATGAACTACGTCAAAAGGCAGACATAGAACTTGGAAACTTTCGTCGTCATATGAAAATTCAAAAAAGTATCCGAAAAACAAAACGGGAAACAACCAAAGATATTCTATCGCAAAACGAATATGCGATTTTAATTGACGACCTTATTAAACAGAGTTATCGGGATCAGCACGAGCAGCAAGTCTTAAAATCAGAATGGAATGCTAAAATTCAAATTGTAGATCTAGAGATCCAACGACTAGAAGCAGAAATCGAGAATCTAAAGACAATGCGTCGAACAAAATCCTCAACGTTACAACGGCAATTATTTGATCAATATCGTTTTTTAAACATTGATGGGGAACAAAAAAGTTTGTTGGACATTTTTGAAATTGAAAAACAAATAGTACCTCCAGCTGGTGCAGGTGAATGCGCTGCACCTAAACTACTTCACTATGCATTTGCAAATCGACTAAAACCAGTCGCGATGGCCGAGTTTTGGTGGGGAGCTTCCCCGTCATCGGAAATACGAAAACATAAAAACTTTTACCCAGCGTGCAAAAATAAATGCGAGCCCATATTATCCCATATGCTAAAAGGCCTGCCGGTAGATCCGAACCCCTTGTTAGAGAACCCTGCTAGAAACAAAGAACTTGAAATCATTTACGAAGACAACGCTATAGTTGTCATCAATAAACCAGAAGAATTTTTATCCGTACCGGGAATACATATCCAAGATTCTGTTTACCATCGGATCGTACATCGCTATCCGGAAATAACCGGACCCGTAATAATTCACAGACTAGATATGTCAACCTCAGGTATCATCATCCTTGCGAAAAATAAGCGAGCCCATCAATTCATACAGGATCAGTTTATTCGCCATACTATTGTTAAACGATATACGGCATTGCTGGAAGGTATAGTTAAACAACAAGAAGGTCTCATAGATTTACCACTTCGCGTCGATTTAGACGACAGACCCCGTCAGATGGTCTGTTACGACTATGGAAAACCTGCCGAAACTCGTTTTAAGGTTGTCGCATATGAAAATGGGAATACGAGGATTCATTTTTTTCCACTTACCGGACGTACGCATCAATTGCGCGCTCATGCAGCACATCAATTGGGACTAAACCACCCCATCGTTGGCGACGACCTTTATGGACAGAGAGCCGATCGTCTACATTTACACGCTGGATTTATCGAATTTATCCATCCTGAAACTCGAAATACGATAGCATTCAACGTCGCAGACCCCTTCTAATTCGAAGAAAAATCAGACGAAAGTCACAATCAAATAAATAAGTTTAAATCCTTTTTGAATAAATTAAAGTATAACTACTTTTGTTAGACTTTTTAAAACATTGACCTTGTTGGTACAAAAGTCAATCTGTAAAATACTTCAAAGGTATGTCTATTCAATACATAAAGGATTTAAAAAAACATATAATTGGTTTAATTGGAATACTATTGCTTTCGTTTTCTTCCTTGGGCCAGACGGTGCATATAAAAGGTAAAGTAATGGACGTTACCAATAAAGAGCCTGTGGGTTACGCCACGGTAGCAGCGATTGGGACAAGTTACGCTACTTCCACAGATGACGCAGGTGATTTTCACTTGGAGATCAAACCGGGATATTCGAAAATCCGTGTATCGTTTGTCGGTTATGTCTCTAAAGACTTGACAATTTCAACGGATGGCTATCAGGAGATGGTTGTTTACTTAATGCCTGAGGAAAACACCATCGAAGCTGTCTCTGTTAAAGCCCCTAAGCGATCAAAATACTCCAATAGAAACAATCCTGCTGTAGAACTTATTCGCAAGGTTATTGATCATAAAGACCAAAACCGGCTAGCGGGCTACGATTACGCTCAATTTCAGCAGTATGAGAAAGTATCTTTAGGGTTAAGCAATCTTTCAGAAAAGTTTAAAAACCGGAAGATATTTAAGAACTATCAATTTCTGTTCGAGAAAGACGACTCCAGTCATGGTAATCCAGAATCAGGTTATACATTACCTGCGTACATCGAAGAACGACTATCCAAAGTCTTTTCTCGGAGAAAGCCAAACAAAATCAAACAATTGATAATCGCCGAACAACGAGCACAATTCGATCCCAAGTTTGTCGACAACGATGGGTTGAGCACTTATTTCAACAAACTCTACCAAGATATTGACATTTACGATAGCAACATCGAACTGGTAACCAACCAGTTTTTAAGTCCTATCGCGGGGTCGTCACCGACATTTTATAAATTCTATATTACCGATACGATTAAAACACAAACGCCCTACTTAGTGGAATTAGCATTTTTCCCCCGAAATAAGGCTGACATGCTATTTCAAGGAAAGCTATACATCACATTAGATGGCAAATACGCTGTGAAACGCGCTGAGCTAAGCGTTTCTAATGACATCAATTTGAACTTTGTTCGCGATCTTGACGTTAAATTAGATTTCGAACAGGATCCTGAAAAAAAGTATTATTTAAAAACAAGCTCATTGGGTTTAGATTTCTCATTAACAAACAAGGGGACGGGAATTCGAGGAAACAGGACAGTTACGTATGATCAATTTAAAACAGGAATCGTGCAACCGGACAGCGTCTATGAAGGTGACGATGTAGTGCGAGTTTATAAGGAGAAGGATGAAAAAGATAAGGTGGAGACTGAAGAATATTTAGCGACGCATCGCCCTATTCCGCTTCAACCCAATGAAGTGAACATCTATCATAATGTAGACACACTTCAACTAATCCCGTCGTTTCAGCGCTTTATGGACATCAGTTCGTTAGTTTTGTCAGGGTTTAAGCAAGCTGGCCCTCTGGAAATCGGTCCAGTAAACACCTTTTACAGTTTCAATCCTGTTGAAGGATTCCGCCTGCGTGTAGGCGGTCGGACAACGGATCGACTGAGTAAGAAATTTTACGCCGAAGGATACACTGCATATGGTTTTAAGGACCAGAAATGGAAATATTTTATCGCCGGGACTTATGCGTTAAACAATAAGTCAGTGTACACATTCCCGCAGCACTATTTACGTGGCTCGGTGATGCGTGATACCAAAATACCTGGACAAAATTTAGAATTTGTGCAAGAAGATAATTTCCTATTGTCCTTTAAACGCGGGGAAAATTTAAGATACCTATATAACGATATCTATCGTTTAGAGTATAAACGGGAATTTGAAAACAATTTTTCATACACTATCGGACTGTCAAAATGGAAGCAGCAAACTGCGGGTATCCTGAGTTATCAACAAGTTGACAATTTGGGTAACAAAACCGTATTTGACGAATTGAATACAACGGAGCTATCCGTGAGTCTACGCTACGCTCCTCATGAAGAATTTTATCAAGGTAAAAATTACAGAACTCCACTATTCAACAAATACCCTATATTTTACCTCAACTACGTTGGGGGATTAAAAGATATATTACAAGGTGAATATAACTACCATAACTTCACTCTAGGTGTGGACAAACGTTTTTATTTTTCACAGCTGGGTTATGCGGATGTAAACCTTGAAGGAAATTATATTATAGGGGATGACATTCCTTTTCCTTTTTTGAACATACATCGGGCCAATCAAACATATGCATATCAACTTCGCTCCTATAACTTAATGAATTTCTTGGAGTTCGTAAGTGACCAATCTGTTGCTACCAACGTTCAATATTACATGAATGGTTTTATCCTTAATAAAATACCTTTAATAAAAAAGCTTCAATGGAGAGAAGTCTTCAGTGTAAAAGCGATTTATGGAGGACTACGCGAGAGCAACAATCCGGCTTATAACCAGGAGGTATTTCAATTTCAAAAAAATGAAAATGATGAACCAATTACCTATGGTTTTGGGTCAAAACCGTATGTGGAAGCAAGCGTCGGTTTAACAAACATCTTCAAATTTGTGCGTGTAGATTATGTTCGGCGACTCAACTACACTGACCTTCCTGATGCACCAAAACATGGGATTAGAGTGCGTGTTAAATTTGATTTCTAAAAAAGTACATTCATAAATTTTTAATCTAGCCGGTGTGCTCTAAGGAAATATCTCAGTTGTGGACGTTATGGATGAACGCAGTTTAGACAACTGGAAACTGAAGTCACATTCTTTTTATTAAATATTTTCTGTATTTTTAAAGAGTCAACTTCATACAGCCCTATGTACCCTCAGAAAATACGACAAGCTTACCACTACCCGACCATGACCAGTGCCGACCTAGATAAACTGGTCGAGCATCATGAAAGAATAACTTTTAAAAAAGGAGATTTATTACTCAAAGAAGGGCAAATCAGCGATAGCTATTACATATTAGAGGATGGCATTGTGAGGTCCTATATATATGACTACCAAGGAAATGATATCAGTACAAATTTTTTCTGCAAGGATGAGCTTGTGATCGAGGTGGCATCGATTTTTCACCACATCCCCACACAAGAAAATATGGTCTGTCTTACAGACTGCGTATTATGGGAAATTAAATTCGGTGCATTCCAAGGCCTATTCGAGTCCATTCCCGCTCTAACGGAATGGGGGCGAGCTTGGATGGCGCTTCAGCTACTACTTACGAAAAAACGAACTCTTGATATCATTAGTCTCTCAGCGATAGATAGATATACGCTTTTATTAGAAGAAAAACCTCAAATTCTACAACAAGCACCTTTAAAACATATAGCAAGCTATTTGGGTATTACGGACACATCATTAAGTCGAATTCGAAAGGAGTTGGTCGGCAAATAGACAGGTTCTAAAATATGTCATTCATACACCACTAACTCGCTGACAATCAATATATTTACCCTGAAACAAATGGGTATTCATTAGCTTATCATTAATATCTACTACAGGTTCGTAAAAATCACCCCCACAAGTATGTCCCACATCATCCTATCGTACAATAGCGACTAATTCTTGTCCTAGGACAAGTTGTCTCCCTTTCACTTTTAATAAGTTTGTGCTAGTAACCTCGATCAATAACGTCCATATGACTCATTCATTTACGCCGGCATCAACAATTACACTAATGATAAATGAGGACTGCTTTCAACAGACACTTGCATTTTACCGCGACATTTTACTACTAAATGTAAAGCAAATCGAATATAATCGACCTGATATACTTTTAGCGCATGAAATTGAATTTGGTTCAAACATATTAATATTGTTCTGTGTTAAACAAAACAACAGCTTCGAGCTAGAGCTAACGACAGAAGATTTAAATGCTGCATTTAATTATCTTCAAGTTAATGAAATAAATACAACGAAAGCGAATGGAGGTCGAAAACAGTTGAATGTCAAGGACCCTTCTGGCAATAAATTAATAATAACTGAACGTAGTTAAACAAAACAAAATGGAGCCAATTACGATTAAAAACATTGTAAAGAACAGAGTTGAAACGGTTTGGAATGCTTATAATTCTGAAGAAGACATAAAAAAATGGAACCAAGCTTCCGAAGACTGGCACTGTACGAGCACAACGAATGACTTACGTATCGGAGGAAAATTTAGATATAGGATGGAAGCTAAAGATGGTAGTGCTGGATTTGATTTCGAAGGTACCTACACGGCGCTTGATCCATTTGCACGCATCGCATACACAATGAATGATGGCCGCAAGGTAGAAATTAGATTCAAACCCAAAGATGACGCAACAAAGGTGACTGTTACATTTGATCCCGAATCTATAAATCCAGCAGAATCCCAGCGCGAGGGTTGGCAAGCAATCTTAAACAGTTTTAAGGCATATGTGGAACACGTATATGGAACCGGCACATCATAGATGTATAATACTGATATGACCAAAAACAAAACATATTATACAAATGACAATATCGTCTCCTTTTTGGAAACGATTAGTGATGAACAAAAGAAAAGAGAAAGCTATCAACTCCTTCAATTAATGTCAGAAATAAGCGGCGAAGAACCTAAAATGTTCGGTAGTTCGATCATCGGATTTGGCAAATACAAATACATCTATGATAGTGGGCATGCTGGTGAAGCACCGTTGATTGGATTTTCACCCAGAAAACATGCATTTTCGTTATATGTATACTACGGATCTGAAAGCCAGAAAAATCTTCTTTCTAAACTTGGTAATTTCAAAACTGGAAAAACGTGTATTTATGTTAAAACATTATGCGATCTTGAATTAGAAATTTTAACCAAGATTATACAGGAAACAATTGAATTTCTCAGTCGGAAATATGAACGGATTCGTCCTGCTAATGATCAACTCAACAAACCTTTAAGAATAGAAAGACAATAAACCCCAACAGCGGTCCATTAGCAGCGATTAAATATAATTATAAGAATATCCAAAAAAATTAGTCATGAGACAGTACTCTACCAATTACTATAACACCTTGATTACCGTTGCAGAAGACACGAAAGCCGTTAAAGGAACAACACCTCCCCACGACCCCGTGAAACCAACTATAGGATCCATGCAATTCGACATGATAACTTCCGCCCCACTCAATTACACTTCTGATGAAATACTATTTAACATACACGCACAGCGCTCGGGAATTGAATCTTCCGAATATGAAACGAAAAGAAAACTCTTCTTTGCTAAAGGACAACCGTGCTTACGAACCTCTGTTTTAGCTAAATCCTACGGTTGGGGAATATACGCAGACCAATCTGGGAAGATCAAACTTATCGACATGGCAGCTGAGGAATATAACAGACTGTTAGATGACATTAATGTCTCCAAAATCAGCGCTATGCGATCAAAAAGAACAAAAATATGAAACCTTCCATTTCTACCGTTGACGACTATATTAATCTATTTTCTCCCAATGAGCAAAAGCTTCTCATAGAGATCCGCACAATTATTTCTAAAACCGCTCCGCTAGCCAAGGAAACAATAAATTATGGAATGCCGACATTCCAATGGAACGGGAATCTCATTCATTTTGGTTTATTTAAAAAACACTTAGGGATTTACCCCGGATCAACGGCAATTGAACATTTCCAGGACGATCTACGTAACTATAAAACCAGCAAAGGTGCTATTCAGATACCGTTAGATCAACAATTACCAGAGGTGCTGATTACGCAAATAATTCAGTTCAATCTGGATAATCTACGTGACAAAAAGAGTCCAGACTGGAAACGGTATGCTAGCACCTGGAACCAGGAAATCAAAAAAATACAGGAAATCCTAAATACATTCCCGCTGAAAAAAACTTTGAAATGGGGAAATGAGGTCTACACATATAACAATAAAAATGTTGTTTCCTACGGAGGTTTCAAAAATCATTTCGCATTATGGTTTTATGATGGAGTGTTTATTAACGACACCGAAAAAGTACTGGTGTCCGGATCGGAAGGCAAAACAAAATCATTACGCCAGTGGCGTTTTCAGAGAGGACAAGAAATCCCCGAAGCAAAAATAAGAAACTATATTGAACAGGCAATTCAAATCGTTATCGACGGAAAATCGTTAACACCACAACCCACAGCCATAAAATATGCAGATGGATTACTCAAAGAAGCGATCACAGAAAATGCCTCTCTGGAAAAGAAATTTAACGAGTTATCGCAGGCAAAAAAAAATGAGTATATATCGTATGTTAATGAAGCAAAACAGGACAAAACAAAAGTTAATCGTATACAGAAAATTATACCGTTAATTCTCGACGGGAACGGCTTGAACGATAAATACAAAAAAGAAAAACTGTAGGAAGGGCACATTATTCAATCGCAGTTCTTATTATCTTTGTCAAAAGGAGAAACCATAATGTCCACAAAAGAAGAAAAAATAGTTAATTTTGATCCCTCGCAGCCAGGGCTGGCGGACGCCAGTATTTACGGCCTTCCCTTCACCGCTGAAGAAAGCGAAATCATCATAATCCCCGTGCCTTGGGAGGTTACTGTAAGCTATGGTGCCGGCACTTCATTAGGCCCGGAAGCAATTTTAGACGCTTCATTTCAAGTTGATTTACTTCACGAAGATTTTCCAGAACTATGGAAGCTGGGAATCTTTATGGACGAGATCCCGGAGGATTGGAAGTTTGAAAGTCAACGACTAAAGACGCTCGCGCAACCAATCATCGAAGCTCTTGAAAATGGTGAAGATGTTCAAACACTTAGTATCCTTAAAGAAAATCAAGAAACCATAAATGAAGCCTGCCGGAGTCTTAATATGCGTTTAGAAGAACGGGTGCAATTCTGGATTGCCAAAGGAAAAAAAGTTATTCTTTTGGGAGGAGACCACTCGACGCCGCTAGGATATTACAAGGCTCTTGCTGCTAATTACGGAAATTTCGGCATCCTACATTTCGACGCACATATGGACTTGCGTGACGCTTATGAAGGTTTCACCTACTCGCACGCCTCAATTATGTTTAATACGATACAACTGCCCCAGGTGACTAAGCTTATTCAAGTGGGCATACGGGATTTTTGTGAGCAAGAGGCTAGATTGGCCATCGAGTCTGAAAAAATCCATGTTTTTACCGACAAACATCTAAAGAGTAAACAATTTGAAGGTGAAACATGGAGTAACCAAGTTGATCAGATTATCGATTTGTTACCAGAAAATGTCGCGATTAGTTTTGACATTGATGCCCTATATCGTTGGTATTGTCCGAACACCGGAACTCCTGTACCTGGTGGATTATCCTATGAACAGGCAACCTATATGTTGAGTAAACTGGCGAATTCCAATCGGAAAATCATTGGAATCGATCTTGTCGAAGTAGCTCCCGGTGAAGATGAGTGGGACGGAAACGTCGGCGCTCGCTTACTCTTTCATCTGTGCGGCGTATTCGCCAAAAATAATGGGTTAAACACGGGGGAGGCAATTAGATTCTAATTTTTTAAGTAACTAAAATCGCTTCTACACAACACATGTAGAAGCGAGTTACGCTACCGCCTTTTTAAAACCAGCACCGTCTAGTCTGTCGCCACGCGTTTCCACCCTTCTCGATGCAACCATCACGAAGTTCAGTCCACCCCTTTCAATTCTTGCCATAGGGCAAGGGATTCTTGGATAAGCGATTGTAATTTTGATATGCTAAGAAATTTATTTTCAACCAGCGGTTTCGAAAACCAAAAGGATCAGAATTTGTTTCACTTTCAGGAAATAGAAAGGAAGTCAAATAGATGTTCCGAAAATACAATTGGAAAAATAAATATTTAGTAGCAAAAAACATGAGTGAAAGACACATTAAAAAGTCGGCCGTCTAATGCTATACGGCAGCCAAGAATAAACAATTTAACACATTTTTTTCAACTAACAATATATAATATCATGGCGAAATTACATGCTTATTTAAATTTTAACGGAAACTGTGAGGAAGCATTCTCTTTCTACCACACCGTATTTGGCGGTCCAGAACTTATTTCTCATCGTTTTAAAGATCTACCAGATGACCCAAACGCGACTTTAAGTGATGCAGATAAAAATAAAATCATGCACACCTCGATAAAAATCAACGATAGTGTGATGCTCATGGGATCTGACTGCGTCGATAGTTTTGGACAAAAAGCGGTATTCGGCAACTCTACATACATAATGCTCGACACCGATACCGCCCAGGAAGCTCGCGATCTATTCGGCAAATTAAGTGTAAACGCTAAAAAATTGGAGATGGATCTAGAAGAGACATTTTTCGCGGAGTTATTCTCATCATTCATTGATCAATTTGGCGTAGCTTGGATGGTTCACTACGAAGGTAACAAGAAAATGGACTTCTAATTCAAGAGCCTAACCGCACGGTATTTTATCAAAAACGTTTGGTTGGGCCTATAAAACTTAAATTGCTAATCAACCACATAATTTATTCGCGATGAAAATTTTAAAATACCTTCTATTTGTAATTCTAGGTATCATTTTACTGGTACTCATCGTTGCACTTTTCCTGCCCAAGGAATTTCAAGCTGGCAGCAAAATCGTTATAAACAAACCCAGCTCACAAGTTTATAATTATGTGTCCTCCCTTAAGAATCAGGGAAATTTTGATCCTTGGTCCGAACAAGATCCTAATATTATACGGAAATTTGACGGAGTTGATAAAACGATCGGATTTACTTATGAATGGGAAAGCAAAAAGGTGGGAAATGGGAAACAAGTTATCACTAGGCTCGACCACGATAAACGTGTAGAGATGGACATCTATTTTGAAGGAAGTGATATTGCCAACAAATCGTTTTTTGAAATTAGACCTCTGAATGAAGGTCAAAGTGAAATTTCGTGGGTAATTAACGGAAGCATACCCTATCCCTTCAATATTGTGACCCAATTTTATAATATGGATAAAGATTTCAAACGCGGCCTTGAAAATCTAAAACTAATAATGGAAAAACAATAATGGGAGATTCCTTATATCCTGCAGTTTGGTTTGACAACAACGCTGCAGAAGCTTTCGAGTTGTATTGTAAACTATTTCCCAATAGCAAAATCAGGGAATCAAATACCTTAGTTGTATCGGCGAACCTATATGGAACTCCGCTCATAGGTATCAACGGAGGACCTATTTTTAAACCAAATAACTCCATTTCCTTTATGGTCATCTGCGAAGATAAGTCTGAAATAAGTCAATATTGGAGAATCCTCGAGAGTGGTGGAACCATATTAATGCCCATCCAAGAGTACCCATGGAGCCCCTACTATGGTTGGTTGAACGATAAGTATGGTGTAGGATGGCAGCTATACTTGGGTAAGCGCAGCGACGTAAATAATCAATCCATTGTGCCTACTTTGATGTTCTGTGGTAAACAACAAGGTCGATGTAACGCTGCTTTACAGTTTTACGAATCGTTATTCCCCTCCTTCAAGCAACAAGGTATTCTTCAATACGAGGATGGAGATGTTAAAGGACAAATTATGCATTCTCAATTCACAGCCAATGGATTTACTATGATGGCAATGGACAGTGGCGTACCCCAAGATTTCACTTTCAACGAGGGAATTTCGATCGTCATTCCCTGTACTGACCAAAAAGAAATTGATTATTATTGGGACGCGATAACCAAGGATGGGGATGAAAGTCAATGCGGTTGGTGCAAAGACCAGTTTGGCGTAAGCTGGCAAATCGTTCCGAAAAATCTGGACGAAATACTTCAAAATCAACCAGAGGCTTGGAAAAACCTAATGAAAATGAAAAAAATAATTATAAATCGGTTGATCGACTAAATTTACAATCTATGGTACTAACAGCAAATGCGGAAATACAAATTCTTAAACCCACTTCTGTGGTCTTCAAAGCAATAGTAGAGCCAGAAATGATGAGAAATTATTTTATCGCTCATTCTACGGGTAAATTGCAACAGGGGATTACAGTATCTTGGTCTTTCCCTGAATTTCAAGGTACTTTTCCAGTAACGGCGAAGGAAATTAAAATTGATTCATACATATCATTTGACTGGAGCGGCGGAGAAAAAAATCAACTAGTTGAAATTTTTCTCAGCTCGACAAAGGAAGATAATACTATTGTCAAAATCGTCGAAAATCAAATGGACGAATCGCTCGACGGAATCCAAAAAATGAAAAAACAAACTGAAGGTTGGGCCAATTTCCTAGCTTGCCTAAAGGCCTTTCTTGAATACGGGATCAATCTTCGTAAAGGAGCATTTGATTACATGCAAAACAATGGATAAAAGCATAACATATATTATTTTGCTTCGGGCGGTGAATGTTTCCGGAAAAAACATCATTAAAATGGCAGACCTGAAGGCAGTATTAATAAATGCAGGTTTTACCAATGTATTAACTTATATCCAAAGCGGTAACATTATTCTCGATGCGTTTGCCTCCTCGGAGGAAGTACAGCATAAAATTCAACATCTCCTAAAAGAGTCGTTTGAACTAGATATTAAAGTTTTTGTTCGAAATAATGAACAACTGCAGTCAATAGTGCAAAACATACCTTCGCGTCAACCAATAGAACCCAACAAATTATATATTACCTTCATTGACAAGACCCCATCCAAGAATGCGATAGACACACTTTCGAAGATCGACTTTGCTCCTGAATGGTTTTTTCTAGATAATTCCACATTATATTTTTACTTGCCAAATGGCGCAGCAAAAACAAAGCTGAGCAATTCATTTTTCGAGCGTAAGCTTCAAGTCAATGCTACCGGCAGAAACCTAAATACCGTCAAAAAATTAATTGAACTCAGCCAAAATTAACAATGGAGATCAAGATTTCTAAAAACTGTGGAAATTCACCAAAAATGCAGCGGGTTATAGAATTGAACAAATACTATGCAGCGTCTAACATACAAAAAATCCTAACCTTTCTTGCCGATGACGTTCAGTGGCGCATCGGCGAAGATGTGTTTTTAATCGGCATTAAGGACGTCTCTTCTTATTTAAACAAAAAACTGCAAGACAAAAACGCCGATGGATTAACGTTAGAATACGTCCTGTCTCATGGAAAATTAGCTGCGGCACATGGGAAACTAACGTACGAGAACGAAGCAATTTTGTTTTCTGATTTCTACGAATTTACATCTGCCTCGTCAAGTTCAAAAATTAAAAGAATTACTTCATCATCCCGTTAGTTAAATAATGTCAAAAACTTCATAACAAGAGATCAGGGGGCAAATTTTCAGAACAGTTGTAAGTATATTTAGGACATCAAACTTACATTATGGAAATTCCCCAAAACACATTAGAATATTGGCCTCCGATTAAGCGTATCCTATTCCGTTTTTCAGCAGTTTTTATTGTTACGTTCATCGCCATAAAAAATAACGGTGCATATTCGTTTCTAGGAATGTTGACGCATCCATTATTAAGTCTTTTTAAGGTAATTATCCCCTGGTTTGCTGAAAAGATTCTTCATTATCAATATGATTATGCCATTTTTACTAATGGAAGCGGAGATACCTCGTACGACTGGGTATCTCTTTTAATCATTTTTCTCTTTGCAGTCCTCAGCACATTAATTTGGAGTATCATTGACAGAAGAAAAATAAATTATAATACGAGTTATTATTGGCTGACCGTTTTAATTCGATATTATATCGCTTTTATGCTCATCAACTACGGCGTGACCAAACTAATTCATGCACAAATGTTACCACCGACGTTAAATAGATTAACACAACCCCTTGGTGAATTTTCCCCAATGGGCCTAGCTTGGACTTTTCTTGGCTATTCAAAAGGTTATAATATCTTCATGGGCATTGTCGAGGTTTTAGCAGGATTCCTACTTTTCCGGCGTACTGTTGTTTTAGGAGCGCTAATCACGACAGCCATCAGTATCAACATCATGACGATCAATTACTTCTTTGATGTTCCTGTAAAAATGATCTCTACCGCGCTATTTTTATTTTCACTTTTTTTGCTATTACCTTACCGACATGCTTTCTACCTATTTTTATTGGCGGGAAAATCGAGTCAGTTACCACGACCTTATTTAATACCCTATAAACCAGCAAGAAGGCTTTGGATCAGAAACATCAAGATTCTTGTAATAGCACAATTTATCGTTCCGGTATTATTTTCAATACCAAAAACACAAAAGCTAATTGCCCAATACCAAAAAAAATCTCCGTTACACGGGATTTATCAAATTTCGGAAGCAAAGCCCGATCAAACAAGTATCCCAAAAGACTGGTCCCTAATTATTTTCGAATTTGAAAACAACGCGTCTATTCGGGATAGATACTACAACAAAATACATAAACAGTATTCAATCGACACGAGCAAAAGGACCTTATCGATTAACAATTATACCTTTAATTATAGCAAACAAAACAACGGTGACATTGTGCTTAATAAACAGATTAATAGTCGAATCGAAGAAATCCGATTAACAAAAATAAATCACGAAGAGTTTGAACTTATCAACAGAAAATTCAATTGGATACAGGAATACCCATATAATAGGTAAAATTTACACAAACATACCGAAGTTCTGTTGCACTAATGTTGCGAGTTCATCTACTGGTAAGGATGAAGATTTACCGTCTTTAATGGACCAAACACGTGATTCTAAATCAAACGATAGATCGAATTCTTCCTCACGTCCCGAATCAATAATTCGGAAATCATGTGTTTGAGGGTTATAAGTTGCATCAAAATCAATTAGCTCTCCATTCACAGTATGCTGAAATTTTCTGTTGAAGTTCATATTTAAGAGTATTTAATATCCTTAAATATAACAGTTACTCAGCAAGTATCAACTATATTTCGATTAATTTTTTTCCATTCGAACTTAAAGATTCATTCTGTTTTGGGGAACTATATTGAAAATTATAGCACAAAAAAAGCTCCTCATATGAGAAGCTTTTTCGGGTAAGTAATGGGGCTCGAACCCACGACCCCTAGAACCACAATCTAGTGCTCTAACCAACTGAGCTATACCTACCGTGTTTTGATGTCACAAAAGTAGAACAAATCTAGATATCCTCCAAATATTTTTAAACAAAAAGTGGACGTATAAGGGGAATAAGTTCATTTCTAACAAGATAATTTTATTGCTTGTATTGATGAATCCTCTCCAGACATTGAAAATTGTTCTGAAGGTATAGCATATCGTAAAAAATCACCGGTTACAATCTAAATAACCGGTGATTTGAGCCTTGGATTTCTTTTAAAATAGAAGAATTAAATCAATTCCACGCTTCTTTTAACAAACGACGTCAAGTCAGCTCCTTGTAATAGCCCACGCGACAACAAAGCAAGATCAAAGGCCTGTTTAGCAAGCTTCTCTCCTTCTTGTTCGTCACACTCGATAATTCGTTTAACTAAAGGATGGTTACCATTCACAGTTACCTTATAATTGTCCGGCAAAGTACCATAAAATCCCATTCCTCCTCCAGTTTTAGCCATATCTTTCATTCGACGCATAAATTCGTCTATGGTAACCGAAACAGGTAGATCGTCCGCTTGCAATGCATCAATCTCAACCTTCATATCTTGGCGTGATATTGCCTTTTCAAAGATAGATGAAGCTTTTTTTGAATCTTCTTCAGATAAACTTAATTCCAAGTTATCTTCTTTTGGTATCAATTTATCAACAACGTCTGCATCAACTCGCTTTGCCTGTATTTTTTCTCCACCTTTTTGCTCAATATACGCAGCGAAATGTGTATCTAATGGTCCATCCAATACCAACACATCATATCCTTTTGTTTTGATAGATGAGATAAAACCATCCTGTTGTGAAAGATCTGATGTATATAAATAGACAATGTTCCCATCTTTATCCACCTGAATATCTTTTACTTTTTCGTAATACTCTTTAAAAGTATAACTTTCCTCAAGTGTATTCTTTACTAAACAAAAATCATTTGCCTTTTCTGCGAATTTATCATCGCTAAGCATTCCATACTTAATAAACAACGAAATATCATTCCATTTACCTTCGAAGTTCTTACGATCTGCCTTGAAAATTTCATTTAGCTTGTCAGCAACTTTCTTCGTGATATAATTGTTAATCTTTTTGACATTACTATCTGCCTGTAAGAACGAACGTGAAACATTTAATGGAATATCTGGGGAATCAATAACACCTTGAAGAAGCATTAAATATTCTGGGACTATATCCTTGACCTCATCCGTAATGAACACCTGACGAGAGTACAGTTGTATTTTGTTGCGCTGAATCTCCAACTCGTTTTTCACCTTTGGGAAATAAAGTATCCCAGTCAGATTGAATGGATAATCAACGTTTAAGTGAATCCAAAATAATGGTTCATCCATCGAATACGGATAGAGCTCCCGATAAAACCCTAAATAATCTTCATCCGTCAGTTCAGATGGAGATTTTGTCCAAGCGGGGGCTATATTGTTAATGAAGTTATCTACCTCTATAGATTTATATTTAGGTTTACCCTCTTCGTCTTCACCATCTGGCAACGATTCTGTTTTGGTACCAAAACGAACCGGTACAGGAAGAAAACGAGCATATTTATTTAAAATTTCAGCTAAACGCTCCTTTTTTAAAAACTCAAGAGACTCTTCATTTACATGCAGAATAACATCTGTACCCCGATCTGTGCGAGAACCATTTGCTATTTCATAAGAAGTGCTACCATCACAGGTCCAATGAGCAGGTTCCGCCCCTTCCTGATATGATAAAGACTGAATCTCTACACTATCCGCCACCATAAAAGCAGAATAGAAGCCTAAACCAAACCGACCTATAATTTCGTTTGCATCATTCGCTTCTTTGAATTTTTCCATAAATTCAGTCGCACCTGAAAAAGCAATCTGATTAATATACTTCTTTATTTCTTCAGCAGTCATCCCAATACCACGATCACTAATAGTAATGGTTTTCGCCGTTTCATCGAACTTCACATCAACTGTTAAATCACCTAGGTCACCATTAAACTGGCCCAGAGACGATAACCGTTTCACTTTTTGCGAGGCATCAACAGCATTTGACACAAGTTCTCTTAAAAAAATTTCATTGTCCGAATACAGGAACTTTTTAATCACCGGAAAAATGTTCTCGGTATGAATCGAAATACTACCTTTTTCTTGCATATATCTTATTATTATTTACTATTAACTTTCGTAAAGGTCAACAAGGAACATTCCAATCAGTAATTTTAAGACAGTATGACAGTTTTATAAAAATGTAATTCACTTTAAAGTACATCTTGTCATTTATAGGATCTAATTAAGGTTGCCTAAGTAGTCATACATGAGTGAAGAGGCATTCGATAAAAAAGATTTACAAAAATTTGGCACAATAAATTAAGTATACTAACTTAGTAGAGTATTCAGAATTGCCAAGCAATACCAACCGAGTCTGTTACCACGGTGGTAAAATAATACGGGATGAAGCCAAAAAATAGTTTATAAACGCATATATTTTCTGGCCCAAAAAATTTCTGGACACAATTTATTCAATGTACACCTCTAAAATTAAATTGTATGTCAACAACTATTCAGCTTTCACGCCACTTATTGGAGCAGTTTACTTCCTACTCTATTTCCGAACTCATAATGCTCAACAATGACATTGTGGAAACTCGAGGTTGGGGTACCGATCGATCTACGTTTAGGAATGCTATCCTTAGAACACTTGTTAACAAGGGCATAGATATTTCACCGATCATCACAAAAGAAGATGGTTTCAGCTCCATCCAGATTGTAAAGGTCAAAATCGAAAACAATGTTTTGCTTCCGGCCCGGTAATACCTATCCCACTAAGATGATCCTAAAGCTAGAAGAGCAAATGTACCTAACCAGTGGCTTCCCATATAATCGTCGCCAGAAATATTATCAATCGAAAATTGAATATGTTCGTTTGCGAGAGGTATCAAAGTTGGTTGTAATTTTGGTAACGCCCCAGATATTCCGTACAAACAATTCGCTCGGCTAAAATTTAGTCCGTCTAGGTGTACTAGTTTACCGTCCGTGCGATCACTAACAATCGCAGGTTGCAACATGGTGATTGACTGGTCAAACAAACTAGGGAGAAACGCCGCAAGCCAGTCCCTGTATGTATGAGAGTCCATGATTTTGCTCATTAAATTTGCTTCTTCTAAACAAGGAGACAAAAAGTCATAACCACTAGGTTCGTAGCTAAGGTTGCAGCTAACATCGTTCTTAAAAAAGCGCTCACTATTCACTTTGATTGAATTTAAGAGATCGTCATCATGCGTACTTTTAGCATATTCAAACATTAAACTAAGACTAAAAGCCGTATTGTCGTGCTGCCCTGTTCGGATAGGATATACGAGTTTACTCAAATACACTTGTGTTCTCTCGGATAAAAGATCGACTAACGGTTGAAGGATTTGTGACCAATTCTTTGCATCTTCGTCTTGCCATTCGAGCAATTCCTGTTGCAATTTAAATAACCATGCCCATCCGTAAGTCCGCTCAAAACTCATATTATTTTGGTCATTAAAAAATGCTAGTTCGACTTCGAGATTCTCTTTTGTTATATGAGATCGCAGAAGGTTTCTCACTCGTCCCTCGCTATCAAGCTCTGGAAACTGTTTCAATAACCTGACAATAGACCAGTAACCATGAACTGAGGAATGCCAATCAAAACATCCATAGAATATCGGACGCAAAGATTTGGGTGTTTTCAGATCCTTAGCGGCACCAATCACCTGACCTAATTTGTTCGGATATTCTACTGTCAAACAATGCGTCGGGAGTTCAAATATTCGACGTGCTTGAGCAGAATCAATTCGCAGCATTTTATTTTCTATTTCTTTTTCTTCGCCATTGTTGCTTTCGTGCTGACATGACAAAGAGGTCGTGATAGCCGTAAATGCACCTACTATCATAAAAATTTTGATTACTTTCATAGAAAACAAAAGTTAAGTCCATGTGTATTATTAATTGACAATTAAAAATAGGAACATTAATTGTTATCTAAATAATAATTAAAATAAAATGAAATAAAATTATGAACATCTCTGATTTAATAACCGGTGGCATAGGTTCTAAAGCCACATCAGCAATAGCTAACACAATTGGTGTCAGCGAGTCTAAAGCTAAATGGATAATGGCTGCGGCTGTACCTTTGATGATTGCTGCGTTAAATTATAACGCGAAAAACAAGGGCCAGGAAGAAGCGATCGATAAAGCGGTCAATCAACACAGTAGCGGTGGGTTATTAGACAAACTAGGAGGATTACTTGGTGGAGACTCGAATGAGGAAGGAAATAAAATCGTCCAACATATGTTCGGAAATAATACTACTGTCGTAACCGACACGGTTGCTCAAAAATCTGGCTTGAGTAAAGAGCAAGTTGGCGGAGTTTTGGCAACTTTAGCACCTATTGTAATGAGCTACTTAGGTCAACAGAAAAATCAAAACTCAACCGGTGGAGGCGGAATTGGTGATCTAATGGGATCCATCCTGGGAGGGAGTTCCTCGTCCGATTCAGCAGGTGGGTTAGGAGGTTTATTAAGCGGTGTCTTTGGCGGTGGGACTCCACAGGGTGCGCAATCATCTACCGAAAGTTCAACAGATGTCCTTGGAGATCTAGCGGGAGAATTTTTTAATAAGGATAAAGACCCGCAAAGCAAAGGCAATATATTAGAAAGCATCGCCGGAATGTTTTCGAAATAGATCCCATTCAAACCGAAAATACAGCCACATACAAGATAAATAACATCGTTAATACCGACAGCATATTTACCTTTGTATGTGGCTTTTACCTTTTGTTTTAAAATTTTATTGGTACCATTCGAATAGAAACCCTAGATTTGCGCTCTCATTGATTATCCATGAACAAAGCACTTATCGCCTTATCACTAGGCGGCTTAGCAATCGGGATGACAGAATTCACAATGATGGGAATTCTACCGGATATTGCTAAAGATTTACAAATTGATATTCCTACAGCAAGTAACCTTATTGCACTTTATGCACTAGGGGTTGTTGTGGGTGCGCCAACATTAGTTGCATTTACGTCCAAACAATCGCCAAGAAACGTACTCTTGTTTCTGATGTTATTATTTTTTGTATTCAACGGCCTTTTTACGATTGCCCCCAACAAAGTGCTTCTTTTAATTTCACGATTTGTAGCGGGCCTTCCTCACGGTGCTTTCTTTGGTGTAGGATCGGTAGTTGCGGCAAAACTTGCGAAGCCGGGTAAAGAGGCACAGGCAATCTCTGTGATGTTCACGGGTATGACTATTGCAAACCTTGCAGGGGTGCCCTTAGGAACATATATCGGACAGCACTATTCGTGGCGTATTACCTATGGTGTCATCAGTCTTTTGGGTTTAGTTACATTTCTCGCCATCTATTTTTGGATGCCAAAATTCCCAGCAAATAAAAAAAATGATATCATGCATCAAATACGATATTTTCTGCGTTGGGACGCTTGGCTAATGGTAGCAATAATAGCCATCGGCACAGGTGGATTATTTGCATGGATTTCATATATAGCCCCTTTAGTAACCGATGTTTCCAAGATACCTGCAAAACATGTCCCCCTAATTATGATTCTTATTGGACTGGGAATGTTCTTTGGCAATATCATCGGAGGCAAACTAGCCGACACCTTCTCTCCCTCTAAAGCTGCTATTTCTAGTTTTTCAGCAATGGCCATATGTCTTGTTGTCGTGTTTTTTACAGCCCACATCACTTCACTTGCATATCCCATGGCGTTTATTACCGGAATGATATCATTTTCAATTGGCCCTTCCTTACAAATGATGCTAATCAACAATGCAAAGGGAGCCGAGACATTCGCCGCCGCCGCCGGACAAGCTAGTTTTAATATAGGTAACACATTAGGAGCATATATGGGCGCTATCCCTATAACGTTAGGATATGCGTATAATTACCCCTCATTAATTGGAATAGTTATGGCAAGCGGCGGAGCATTATTAGCTTACCTCTTCCTAGTGAAGGTCGTTCGAGCGAAGATGCACATATAGGCATTTTAATTGATTGGGGAAATCTTTCTTTGATATTCCCAAGCGACAACAAGTCGACCCATTAACGTGTATCGTGCTATTCCTTCTGGCTGATTATTATGGCGAAGATAACTTCCATATAAATGCGCAGATACAGTATTGATCCAGCTTCGGTATCCCTTCCAAAATTCCTTATCTGCATTATAATCTGATCGAACTTCATCAGACATCAGATTCAGGTAACTAGAATATTTGCTTTTATCCTGATAATATAGCGGACGTAGAAGATACTGTACAGTTTCATAATACGCGGCATACCGATACCACGGATTTGAATGGTCGCGGAGCGCAAGAAATGCAACGAAATTACACTCATCTTCCAACCCAATTCCCATCTGATGGGTCAATTCATGCGCAACGGTAAATGGATATGACGTTTTAGGCATCATTTGGTTGACGTGGACTTCTTGGGTAAAGGGGTTGAAATATCCCGTCACGGTAAAAAATGATATGAGATGACTCGAAATGGGATGTTTCACCTTTACTTGGGTCCTAGAAAGCATCGGAAATTTTTCAGAAGATGCTAACATCAACTGTTCGATGTCTGTTTCGGCTAGGGATCTGTCCTGTAAACGAATATCAATGCTTGCGCGTATCCTGTTTAAAGAGTCAATGTACCGCTCTACTACCGAAATATATTCATCTTGTGTGACTGATTGGACATCCAAAGAAAACTGCTTTTGCAAGGGCACACGATAGTAATTTTGCCCCCAACTTATATGGAAGTAAACATATGTCGCGAGCAAAAGGAGCATCAATTGCAATAGACGTAAAATTGTGCGTTTAAGAAATTTATTGCTAAGGGCGATCAGCGAAGAAACAAAAAAATATATAATTGCAACAAATAAACCGACGTATACAAGATCTCCGACACTAAATGGTATCCAGCTGAATAATCCTTTCGCAATACAAGAAAATAAAGGGTAAAAACCGTTTGCATAATATCGCTCAACAGCTTGTTCATCGCGAGAAAACCAACTGAGTAATATCGAAATTCCCAAAAACACCAGACCGACTATGATCAAGTATCGAAACTTTCTTGGACTTACATACCCCTTTTCGTTAACTTTCGTTCTCA
>NZ_JABMCQ010000046.1 GCF_013179575.1 Sphingobacterium shayense
CAGTAAAACAGGCGTGGATTGATGCTTTAGCGTGTGATCCAGTCTCTGCTTTCGGCGGAGTATTGATAACTAATGGTGAAATAGATGAAGACACAGCTACAGACATTAACAACTTATTCTTTGAAGTATTGATTGCTCCTTCATACTCTCCCGAAGCGCTTGCCGTGCTAACCGGAAAAAAGAATCGTATCATTCTGCGTCGCAAGGAAATACAACTTCCTACAGAACAATTTAAGACTTTATTAAACGGAGTTATTCTACAAGATAAGGATCTTACCGTAGAAGGTCCTGTAGACATGCAAACTGTGACCGATACCAAACCTACTGCTGAACAGTTAGAAGATCTTTATTTTGCGAACAAAATAGTCAAGCATACTAAATCAAATACAATTGTGTTTGCAAAGAATGGAACACTGATTGCATCTGGTGTCGGTCAAACCTCACGGGTTGACGCATTAAAACAAGCGATCGAAAAAGCAGAATCTTTTGGTTTTGATATCAACGGTAGTGTGATGGCGTCTGACGCATTTTTCCCTTTCCCTGATTGCGTTGAAATTGCGGGTAATGCTGGAGTAAAAGCCGTCCTTCAGCCGGGTGGATCAATTAAAGACAAGTTATCGGTGGAAATGGCAAACGAAAAAAATATCGCCATGGTCATCACAGGTGTGAGACATTTTAAGCATTAATAAACGGCCTTATTTATCTGAATTGGATATGAAAGAACAAAGGACAAAAAAGTAAAGATTTGTCCTTTGTTCTTCCTACAGATCCATTTCTTGAGATTACGAAAGGTAGCCTAACAAATAATAGATTATTATAAAAACCACTATTGTTCCTAAACATCCGCCACCAAGCTTTTTAGCTCCCCATCCTGCAATTAACGCTCTAAAGAATTTATTCATAATCAGCCGTATTTGTGAATAGAACAACTCACAACAACAATGCCGAAGCTACTTGCTAGAGTGAATAATATCTCGAACGAGCAACTTATCTGCTAAAAATAACTTCAACTCTCGACCATCTCCATGTATCGTCCAAACCTGTTTTGGTGCTACAAGTGTTATATATCGCAACAAATCATCCCAATCAACGTGATCTGATATATAAAGTTCTATATCATTTTGCTTTTGTAATCGCTCCCAGCCAGAGGCAAATGCTTTGAGTACGTTCTTCGCTTTAAAATAACTATTAAAGGTAAGGGGCGGAACGAGATAAATTTTATTTGCCGCACCTTCTCGCATTGATTTACGATTATACAATGTATATTTTAGTGGTACCTTACCCAGCTCTTGGTATATTTTATGAACAGCGTACATCTTATGATGTACCAATACTTCTCGCTCCGGAAGATGCTGATTAATTAGCGCTGTTAGACGCTGGGCTTTACCTAAAGTGTAACAACCAAGCATAATGTTGCTCGAGCGATCCTTCATTTTAAGGATCTCATTCTTAATATCCGGATGCTTCGTATTGGGATTCGCAAATGTAGTTTCGGTAATCAACACATCTGTTTCTATAATTTCTATTTGCTCACAAGTAGCATCCTCCTGCATTTTATAATCACCGGTATATAGGTACCGTACTCCTTTATAAACCATTAATATCTGCGCCGAACCGAGGATATGCCCAGCCGGTATGAGATGAATATCCACGCCGCCAAATGTAAACCGTTCACCGAAATCTACCTGCTTTAGGGTTTTCTCAGAAATCTTTGAAAATTTATTTCGCATAAAAGCCAAGGTAGCTTGCGTGGCAACTATCAATTGATGTCCCGTTGTCGCGTGATCACCGTGTGCATGCGATACAACATTCCTTTGGACGGGCTTCATTGCATCAATATAGAAGTCACCATAACGACAGTAATAACCGGCATCACATTTCACGACAAAGTCGTCAATTATTTCGAGCATGATCTTGATTCTTTTAATAGGCGTTCGTGTAGCCATAATACTTGAGGCAGAAGCGCTCGGACACCATCGTTAACGATAGTAAAATCTGCAAGTCTCATCTTTTCTTCATCTGCCATCTGGGCTGAAATCCTGCTTATAACCTGTTCACGAGTAACACCATCTCGCGCCATCACACGCTGAATTTTTAGTTCTTGCGGTGCGGTAACTAGAACTGTAAAATCCAACGTCTTGTAAGAGCCGCTTTCAAACAGTAGCGCAGCTTCTTTCAGTGAATAATCAAATGTTTGCGCTTCGGACCATTTTAATGCTTCTGCAATCACTACGGGATGTACAACGGAATTTAAAAGTTTTAACCTTTCTTCGTTATCAAATACAATAGAAGAAAGAAATGCCCTATCCAACAACCCATCTTCCTGGTATACTTGGGTCCCGAAAATATCGACTAATTTACATTTTATCTCCGCATTGGTATTCATAAGTTCTTTAGCGTGTTTATCCGCATCGTAAAACGGCACACCTAATGCTTTAAACACCTTTGCTACATAACTTTTTCCAGAACCTATACCTCCTGTTATTCCAACTTTCAATTTCATAGTTATTTTCTTACGAAAAAATCGACATTCTGTGGTTCTATACTAATAACATGCGAAAAATCAGGCACCTTCGTGATGATAACGGGTAAATTGGCAACTTTATTTTTTTCCCAGTTTTCCATATCCACAATTGCTTCAAAATCCCGTGAAGACCACTTATTATAATCCTTCAACGACACAAGAAAAGTGACTTTAATTTTGCTAGGCAACGTACGCACCGAAGTGTAGCGGTTTGCGTTTTCAATCCTCAACGGGAGTTCAACAACCTTTTCGGTTACTTCACCCACTGGAATAGTGACTTCTGAAAATGTTGGATAGATGGTAATATTTGTCTTGTGGTGCTTATTCAAATACGCAACCGTACGAATGTCAGCGCTAACTTCCTTCCCGCGTATAGTGTCAGTCTCTAGAAATTCTATATTTGCCACATCTTCCATAGGACCAGTAACTGTGACATATTCGGGATTTGATCTTGTTTCTCCGACAATACCATACTGTTTCTTGAAATCTATATCGTAAACTGGTCGGACGGGAACCTTACGTTGAGTCTGTTTGGAAAAATCGAAAAATAACGTATCAGGTGACACCGCTACAACTTTATTTTCTACCGGAAACTGTCGATTAATATAGCCTAACTGATTGGTAAATACGATAAAGTTCCGTGTTTTTAGTCCACTTAGATCGACTTGAATCTGCGGTGTATCTGGATTAAGCTTGCTTAAAAATATCTTCCACCCACTCATATTCAATCTAACGTTCACTGTATCAGATTGCAAGGGATGGAATGCACGTTGTTCCGGAATATTTACGTATGAAATCGCCGCCTTCATGTAATAGGTATGTATACTTGATACTGCAAATAAAAGCCAAGCAACAAAAGAAATACCTATACAACGTATAAATATTGCAATCTTGCGCCGTTTAAGTTTGCTAATTCGAGGCTGAGACATATTCACAAATATAGTAAATCATCCGAGTTTAATGTAGCTTATTAGTCGGGGGGATCCGGTCACAGGAAATTCAAAAAAAGGGACCGCTCACGATGAGAAGTCCCTCTAGGTACTTTCAATTAAAAGTAAAATTACTTCTTAACAGTATCTCCGTTAGCTGCTTTTGACGCATCTAAAGCCACTGCAGATTTGTCGAAACGCATTTTTACATTAGATCCAACGTCAACTAAAAATGTGGTTTCACTAACTTCGACGATCCTTCCGTGGATTCCCGCTGTAGTTACAATTTTCGAATTTACATCCAGTTCTTCTATATATTTCTTGTGATCCTTTTGTTTTTTCATTTGTGGTCTAATCATAAAGAAGTAAAATACTACAATGATTAGAATCATGGGAAGGAAACTCATCAGCCCACCACCACTTGGCGCAGCTTGCAATAATGTTGTCATCATATTTAAAAATTAAAATTCAATTCTTTTCTCTCAAAAGTAAGGAAAGTAAACCAATCTACCGACTAAAAAATGAAATGATACTTAGTTGGGTGTTACCTCGCCTTTTAGCTGGATTGTCGTGATATTATTTTCTGCATTGGACACAACCGTTACAATTTTTTGTTGCTTACCAACCTGTCCGTCGCTATTGAAACTTACCTTCACTTCTCCCTGCTTCCCAGGAAGTATAGGCGTTTGCGTATAGGATGGTGTCGTACAACCGCAAGAGGCTGATACTCTTCCTAAAATAATCGGAGTGGTACCCGTATTGGTAAATTCATAAACATGCTCCACCACTTCCCCCTCTTTTACAACGCCAAAATCAAATTCACTTTCTACAAACTCAATTTTACCCCCCATAACTTGATCTCCAGAATTTTCAATACTATCTGACGACTGTGCTGTTTGCTTATCGCTATTTCCACAAGAAATCAACACCATAACTACGAAACTGACGACACTTAATTTCAAAATACGCATATTTTTACCCTTTTAATCCTCTACCCTCTTTTTGGATTCGATCTTGCTGTGTTAACTCAGCTAATATCTTATCGAGAATCCCGTTAATAAATGTATTACTTTTCACCGTACTAAATGCCTTTGAAAGCTCAATATACTCGTTAATCGTTACTTTTACTGGAATCGTTGGAAAACTGATCAATTCACAAATTGCCATCTGCATTAAAAGATTATCGACCAGTGCAATACGATCAGCTTCCCAATTTTTAGTTTTCACCGAAATCATATCTTGGAACTCCTTTGTGTTGCGAATGGTCAATCTTAACAAATCAACAATATATTCACTGTCCTCGTCCCAATTCGGAGTTAAGTTAGCGAGCTGATTTTGCGATGGGTTTTCACTGCTAAAATTCTTGAATGTTTTTGCGACCATCGCCTGAAGCACCTCCTTGTCCACTGGCCAATTGATAAATTTGGTTTCGAACACTTGGTCAACATCTGCAGATTTCAAAATAATTTTCTTAAAAATATATTTGATAATATCTTTCTCTGCAGCAATTGAGCGGTCATCTTGTTTTAGATACGCTAAATACTCTTCGGACACTTTCAGTTCTGCAAAAATAGAACGTACTATTTCCGGATCAAAAGACCAAGACACATCATATTTTTTTACGTTCTCTAAATATGCCCTATTTTGCCTCAAGGATTCGATAAAACTATTTGTGTTTAGTTTTGTTGTATAAACTTTGTCTTTCTCTGTCGGTAAAAACTTATTTGCTCTTCCTTCTGCGTCTATTAATACATATTCAGCTACCTCATCTAAAAGATTCAGTGCCCATATATACATTTGGTTGACCTCATCAACACTTTTAAAAAGTGCTTTTTCAAAATCCTTGATTTGTTTATCTTCAGATAAACTGTACGCATATAGCGTTTGCATTACTTTCACCCGCAGGTGCCTTCTATTAAGCATAATTAAATTTAAAGAACGATTGTATATAAATAAGAACGATATTATACTTTATTAATAAGTTACCTTTTTAACAACTTAATGTCAAAGATACGCTTTTCTGCGATTTGTTTAGCTGCTTGATATGTTGTAATATTATCTTCCTTCGACTTTTGAATCACGTGGCGGGTTGCGTTATAAATGTTTTTCACTAATGATTCCGTTCGGTCGTTACCGTAACCTTCAAGTTCTGAAAAACAACTAATTAAAGCACCTGAATTAATTAAAAAGTCCGGCGTATAAAGGATGTCATGTTGTTTCAACAATACGTTGGTCTCTTCCTCGTCTTTAAGCTGATTATTCGCAGAACCAGCAATAATTTTACAACGCATACGCGGGACTGTTTCCGGATTTACAGTACCGCCTAAAGCGCAAGGCGCGTATACATCGACATCAAGTTCAAAACTTGAAGAATAAGTGATAGGCTCCGCTTTATATTTAGCAGCTACCTTCATTTTACGTTCTTCCGTCATATCCGATACATAAACACGGGCATTTTCAGCGCGAAGCATCGAGACTAATTGCTCTCCAACACTACCTACCCCCTGTACAGCGATTTTGCGTCCAGCTAAACTATCATCACCATATAATTCTTTTATCGCTGCCTTTATACCATAAAAAACGCCGCGAGCGGCAAATATTGTCGTATCCCCACCTCCGTTAAGCGAAGAAGGAAGTCCTGCAACATAGTTTGTCTCCGAAAGCATATATTCCAGATCTTTAGGTGTAGTCCCTATATCTGTCGACGCGATAAAATTGCCATTAAGTCCCTGGATAAATTGACCAAAACGACGCATCAAAACCTCGGTTTTGTCCGTGCGATTGTTTCCAATAATAATGGCACTTCCGCCACCTAAATTCAGCCCAGCCAAAGCTGCCTTATGTGTGATAGCCTCCGATAAACGCAAGGCATCATCCACCGCATCGGAAATAGATTCATAAGGTAACATACGAACGCCACCGATAGCGGGTCCGAGTGTTGTATCATGGATTGCAACAATCCCTTGCAAGCCGACGGCTTTGTCATGGCAAAAAAATAGATTCTGATGGTCTGATTTGCCCATCTTTTCGAAAACTGACGAATTGCTTACATCCATAACGTTCAATAAATCCGAGTGTCTTTTAAATTATACTTTGCAAAAGTATGAAATATTTTTTTCACCCAATTTTATTCCTTGCAATATTTCTAATATCCGCACTTCTGTAACTTCTTAAATTAATCCTTCGTTAACAACAGGAAAGGTTTTTAACCGTAAATACTGGGAAAATATGCCCTCAAAGACAAAGAAGCCTTGTACTCAAAAAATGATTCTGGTATTCGACTGGAGTAGCCCCTATAGGAAATATTATATTTTGCCGACAAACGCAACCAACTATTTTCAATATTTTAGCGTTACATTTGTCTACACATGAAAGAGCTAGCGTATCTAAATAAATACTTCTATAAATACCGTTGGAAACTCATCCCAGGAATACTCTTTGTAATCGCTTCGAACTATTTCGGCATATTGCCGGCAAAAGTAATCCGTGAAGCTTTTGACCTTGTAAAAGAGAATATCGATTTGTACCGGTTGTATGATGGTTTTGATCGCCAAGACCTGGTTTATCAAGTTTTTAGTAGCAGCCTCCTCTTTTTTGGTCTTGTCGTTTTAGCTTTATCTTTAGCACGTGGCATCTTCTTGTTTTTTATGCGTCAAACGATCATACTTACTTCAAGACATATCGAATACGATCTGAAAAACGAAATTTATCAGCATTATCAGGACCTTGATTTTTCATTCTTTAGAAAAAATAACACTGGTGACATGATGAACCGAGCCACTGAAGATGTGAACCACGTTCGAAATTATTTGGGCCCTGCAATCATGTATGCAATAAATACAGTGGTTCTATCGATTATGGTGATTTATGCAATGTATGACGTAAATGCAACGCTGGCGACCTATGCACTTCTTCCTATCCCTGTCCTATCGATCATCATTTTATTTGTTAATAAAATCATTAATCAACGTAGTGAGCGTATCCAAAGACAGCTTTCGACACTGTCCTCATTCGTCCAAGAAACATTTTCCGGAATCCGAGTTGTTAAAAGTTACAATCAAGAAAAACAGAAAATGGATCTTTTCGCAACGGAAAGTAATACTTACAATAAGGTGTCTTTAGATTTGGTTAAAATTCAAGCGATCTTCTTTCCCTTAATTATCTTTTTAGTTGGATTTAGCACGATTATTACAGTATATATTGGTGGTATCGAGGTGAACAATGGAGCAATTACTGCAGGTAACATTGCAGAATTCATCATTTATGTGAATCAACTAACTTTTCCTGCAATGTCTCTTGCCTGGGTAACTTCACTTATTCAACGTGCAGCTGCATCACAAAAACGAATAAATGAATTTTTAAAAACGACGTCTGAAATCCCAGAGGGACATCTAGAGCACGATCTAAAGGGCGATATAAGGGTTAAAAACTTATCGTTTACATACCCTGAGACAGGCATTAAAGCGATAGACAATCTCTCCTTTCATATTCCACAAGGGAAAACCTTAGCAATTATTGGTAGAACTGGGTCTGGTAAATCTACGTTGGCAAACTTATTATTAAGGATGTACGATCCTGATAAAGGCAGTATACACTATGACGACACACCTGTTCCCGCGATCAAAACGGGAAGTCTACGCCAACAAATAGGCTTCGTACCGCAGCAGGTTTTCTTGTTCTCTGACACAATTGCCAATAATATTGCTTTCGGGCTAGACAGTCTTGAGATGGACCGCGTAGAAAAGGCTGCGAAGGATGCAGCGGTCTACAACAATATTATTGACTTCGAAGAGGGCTTTCAAACTTCAATTGGCGAACGAGGTATAACTCTGTCAGGAGGTCAAAAACAACGTATTTCAATCGCACGGGCATTAATTAAAGACCCCAAAATTTTGATATTTGATGACTGTTTATCGGCTGTTGATACGAAGACTGAAGAAGATATTCTTCGAAACTTAAGTCGTATCATGAAAGGGAAGACTACAATATTTATCGCACATCGAATATCGACCATCAAAAATGCTGATCAAATTCTTGTGATTGAACAGGGACGAATCATAGAGCAGGGTACCCACGAACAACTTCTAAACCTAGGCGGCGAATATTATGATCTCCACGAACAACAACTTTTAGAAGCTGACTAACATACCTCAATGGTTATTTATTTTGATGTATACACTACGTTCCGATTGGAAAAGCATGTAGTTTAAAGTTACGCTCCACTAATAAAAGGTTAGGGAATCATCAATTTTCAGAGCTTCTCAAAATAAAGTATATTAGCAAACAACTATTAACCCGAGTTGTTAATTTTAGTGTTTGCTAAAAATAATCTATGTACAAATATCTTCTGGCGTCCGTAATGCTGTTATTATGCTTTTGCACATATGCACAGCAAGTTATTCTAAAAGACACAACTCTGAATACTGCGATCGATACCGTCCCGAAAAAACAGAGTCTGTATGACATTAGTGACGGCATTAAAGATATCAGCCGTTTCATTCGCCGAGATACGTCCAAAAAAGTCGCAAAAAAAAGATCGGGTATATCCATCCTACCCAATTTAAACTACAATCCTAGTATTGGTTTTCAAATCGGAGCCAAGGTTGTTGGAGGGGTTTATTTGGGCGATCCTAATACGACAAGCATGTCGACTTTCGCGACGGCGTTGAGTTACACAACAAGAGGCATTATCTATGGGTACGTTGCACATGACACTTACACCAAAGAAAATAAATGGAACATCAAAGGGGGACTAATTGTTGCAAAAAGCGTCGCTTTAGATTATGGTTTAGGGATTGGAAATACAATCGAAACAGATGATCCAGAAGTACAAACTATTAATAATCCTGAGCGAAAACGCTATGTAAACGAATTTACAGTTTACAGTGTCAACGAGCGTTTATATAAAAATTTGTTTCCAGGAATGTTCGTTGGTGCCGGTGTGTTCTTTGAGCTCAAACGGAAAATTAAAACGTTAGGTAATCAAGAACTGAACCCACTAGATATCTACAGCGCGAGCAAAGGCTATAATAATGAAAACTACAACAATAACGGGTTGATGATGAACATCCAATATATGACTCGAGATAACCCTAATAGTGCTTATAAGGGAATATATTCAGATGTCGTACTACGAATGAGCCAAACATGGCTTGGAAGCGCACAAAACGTCCTTCAGCTTCAAACGGACTTTAGAAAATATTGGCAACTCTCCAAATTACGTCCAAACCACGTATTAGCTTTTTGGTATTGGGGATCTTACGGTCTAAACGGAGATCTAGCATACCTCGATCTCCCTGGAACAGGAAAAGACACGTACGCCCGAAGCGGTAGAGGATACACCAACGGCTATTTTCGTGGCCGCTCATACGCGTACTCCGAAGTTGAATACCGATTCCCCATCCTTCGGAATCAATTTCTCAGTGGCGTTGTTTTCGCAAATATCCAAACCGCAAGTGACCCAGTTGGGACAAAGCTTTTCCAACATTGGCAACCCGCTGCCGGAGGTGGTATCCGACTACTGTTTAATAAAGCAACACGTACAAATTTATGCATTGACTATGCTTTCGGAAAGTATGGCCAACATGGGCTTTTTTTAGGGTTAAATGAAGCCTTCTAACGACGCCCCCTCTAACTTTCGAAGATTAAAAACCGAACGATCTCACAATTTTGTATCTTAGCCGGCAAAATCAGCTGAATACTATTTTTATTATGTTCCGAAAATTACTTCTTGCTACTTTTATATTGTCGGGGAATACGAGTTTCTCCCAACAATATAAGGACACGACCGCCATTGCTCCTATAACGATTGACGCTTATTTTGGCGACCAACCACTTGTCGGCCTAACCTCTTCGGCTAACACATTAAATCAGCGCGACATAACTTCCCAACAACCGAATACGCTCGTTTCTGCTTTCAATAGTGTACCGGGTATCCGGTTCGAAGAACGTTCGCCAGGGAGTTATAGACTGGCCCTTCGCGGAAGTATGATCCGGTCACCATTCGGAGTTAGAAATACGAAGATATACATTGATGATTTTCCTCTTACTGACGCTGGGGGTAATACCTATATAAACTTAATTGACCCGCAGTCGATTTCTTCCATACACATACTTAAAGGACCCGACGGCTCCCTGTTCGGAGCGAACTCTTCTGGTGTTATCCGGATCCGTCCAAAGGGTTTTGGAAAGCTAGATGATCAAATAGCGTTAACCTTGAGCGGCGGTTCCTACGGATCATTTAATGAGCAATTATCGATACAACGAAAGGTGAACGAAAAGTATCAATTTTCATTCGATCAATCGTTCGTTCGATCAGATGGTTATAGAGAACACAGCGCACTTAACAAAAAAACTTTTCAAACTGCCCATCAATGGAACTACACGACAAAAAATATGCTTCGTTTGTATTTACTATATGCAGATATGGGATATCAAACTCCTGGCGCGTTGACGATCGAACAGATGGTCGAAAACCCCCGTATGGCACGCCCCCCATCGAAAACGCAACCAGGGGCAAAGGAACAAAAAGCAGCAATTTATAATAAAACATGGTTTGCAGGCCTCGCTCATCGAGCAGAGCTTTCTAAACATCTTCTACACCACATCAGTGTATTTGGATCCAATACGGACCTTCGAAACCCCTTTATTACAAACTATGAATTCCGTGATGAAAAGAATTTAGGTGTTAGAACATACCTTTCTTTCCATAAAGACGAAAATAAAGACTTCACTTGGCAAATGCAGATTGGTAGCGAGGTTCAAAAAGGATGGAATAAAATAGATAATTACGATAACGAAAACGGTATTTCTACTGTTCCGCAGGCAAAAGATGATCTGGATAACTTGCAAGCTAGCATTTTCTATCGAGCAAACTTAAATATCAGCAGCCGTTGGGACATCGATGGTTCTATAGCATTTAATCATGCACGTATTGATTACAACGCGAGATACCCAATGACAACCGAAATAGGATCTGGAAAGATAGATTTTGGCACAATATGGATGCCCAGAATTGCCAGTTCCTACATGTTATCTGATAAAATGGCTCTGCGTGTTTCTATATCAAAAGGATATTCTACGCCTACACTGGCCGAAGTTCGTTCCTCCAATAATATGATTAACCTCGATTTAGAAGCTGAGACTGGAACAAATTACGAAATGGGCTATCGCATAGAAAGCAAAGACCGCCGTGTCATCGGAGACTTCTCTGTATATTCTTATCAAATGAAGAATGGTATCGTCAGGCAAGTTGACCAAAATGGAGCCGAATTTTATCTGAACGCAGGGGAAATGGATCAAAAGGGAATTGAGGCGAATATACATATCCACTTGCTTCGACCTAGAAACACCGGCATTCTACGTAACATTGTGTATCAAGGATCTATGTCTCGTAACTTCTATAAATTTGGCTCCTATACTAATGGTGAAGACGATTTTTCAGGAAATGATATGACGGCAGTCCCTAAATGGGTAAACGCAAACAATCTCTTGCTTAGCTTTGGAAGTCAAATATTTTTAAATATCCATCATCGAAATGTTTCAGCTTCTCCTTTAGATGATGCGAATACTGTTTATGCAAACTCATACAATTTGATTCAAGCTAAAACAGGTATCGACATACCCTTAACGAAAAATGATATAAAATTACATCTTTTTGCGGGTGTTGATAACCTATTAAATGAAAGTTACAGTTTAGGAAATGATATAAATGCGTTCGGAAATCGCTATTTCAATCCGGCGGCGAAACGGAACTATTATATAGGTGCACAGGTCTCTCTTTAATCAAAGATATCAGATTACAAAATATATCAAATGGAAATCATTGAACACAAAATTCAAAATATGAAGATCGCTGAGCTAAAGAGTCCTGGCCACATATTGAATAATTTAGACGATGCTATGCAAATAATAGGGGATATGTATTATCAGGGATATGACGCGATTATATTAAATGCGAGTTTAATTACCCCCGACTTTTTTGACTTAAAAACCAAATTGGCAGGAGAAATTCTACAAAAATTTTCGAATTATCGTATTCGATTGGCAATACTTGGCGACTGGCGCAGAATTCGATCGAAAAACTTATCAGATTTTATTCGGGAAAGCAATTCGGGAAAACTAATTTACTTCGGAGATACAGTGGAAAATACCTTATCTCATTGGAGCCATTAAGATTCAAGGCCAAGTAAACGCTCCAAATGGTGGTAGGTAATACCAAAAAATATTTTTGTTGTTTTAATTTTCATTAGAATTTCTTCTCTACGCTGTTGACTAACGGATTTCTTTTCACCGACAATCAACACATTCTTCGGCGTATGTGTATCGGAAACAAATTGAAATACCTTAGTGTGATATCCATGGTACTCCAAAATCAATGCGCGAATACCATCCGTAACCATCTCGGCCTGCCGTTCCAGAAAAATTCCGTGCTTTACAAGAAAGTCAAGTTCATTATCCACTTTAGCTGTCTCTATCTCTCGTCTTATCTGTTTGTGACAACAGGGAGCAACGACAATTAAATCCGCGTTATGTTCAATCCCTTGGGCAATAGCGTCATCAGTCGCTGTATCACAGGCATGGAGAGCGATGAGTATATCCAGACGGCCACTAGCATTATATTCATTAATTGATCCCTCTTCAAATCTCAGGTTACCAAACGATGCAGTTTCAGCAATGCGATTGCATAGACTTACTAGATCGTCACGGTATTCCACGCCAACAATCGATGAAGGGCGACCAAGTATGTTTACTAAGTAATCGTACAGTGCAAATGTTAAATATCCTTTTCCAGACCCCATATCGACGACTTGTAACATATCGCGATGTGGAAGGTCTTTCAACATCGTACTCAAAAGTTCGATATAGTGATTTATTTGCTTCCATTTGTCCTGCGCTGTTTTATAGACATTCCCTTTTTCATCGGTGAGTTTTAACTCGTGAAGATATCTTTTAGATCCCTCCGCTAGTTTTCTTTCCTTCTGATAATCGTGCGTAAGTTCTGGAGGTAATTTTCCAGTTGGTTTATCACTTTTAGTGGTCCAATTTTTATTTTTAGTTTGTTGACATGTTATATTCGCTTCGGTTGTAAATAACGTCGATGCAGCAAAATTACTAGCATTGAACAGCTCCCCTATTAAATTTAAACCCTCATCGACTGTGTAATTCTTCGTTATATCGCGCGTCTTATATCGGTAAATAAAACTCAATTTGAATTGACGCTTTATTTGTACCGGTCTTACGTAGATATTTTTTAGATTAAGTTCCATACCCTTATAGTTACCCAGAGATAATCTAATAAAGTTCTTTTGATGTATATGCGTCTCAATCGAGCGGATAAAAAGAGTGCGAATGTCTGCCTCCATAATAAATTCCTGTTTTATCGAACAAATATAAGAATCCAGAAATACTTTATTAGGTTAATTCAATTAATACAACTTCTTTCTAGGAATGTTCACAAATTCTTAACCAAAATATACCGATTTAAACTGATCATTTTGCTAATTTTACATCATGCAAAAACCTGTTATTAAAGCAATATTTTTCGATATCGATGGTACCTTATTAAGTTTTAAAACGCACGAAGTACCTGAATCAACTCAAAAAGCAATTTCATTGCTGAGAGAAAAAGGAATTAAAATAATCGTATCTACGGGAAGATCAATCAACAGTATCGATCACATTAAATATCTTGATTTCGATGGCTACATCACTTTTAATGGCGGTTATTGTATGACTACGGAAGGTGATATTCTCTTCAAACAGGCAATTGATCCAAAAGATATTCATGCGATTTTAACCTACGCAAAATCGCAAACGCTCAGTTTCTCATTAATGTCAGAACGTGAGATTACAATTCATGATGTGACACCCGAAATTGCAGGCATGTACGCTCACTTAAATCTACCTGTTCCACCCTTAGTAGAAATTGATAAGGTTGACACAAGCGGTATTTTGCAGACAAATATTTTTATCGGTCCTCAACAGGAAGCTGAGTTCATGCAAAACGTAATGCCCAATTCTGTTGCCTCGCGGTGGACACCCTTATTTGCAGATGTAAATCCAAAAGGTCAAAGTAAACAAATCGGTATTGATATTTTTTGTAAGTATTTCGGGCTAGATGTAAATGAGACAATGGCTTTCGGCGACGGGGGTAACGATATAACCATGTTAAAGCACGTAGGAATTGGAGTTGCTATGGGAAATGCCAACCCCGAGGTAAAAGATATCGCAGACTACGTGACCGATGATGTGGATGAAAATGGGATTTGGAATGCTTTGAGGTACTTCCAAATTATTTAGAGAGAGAAGCTTTAAACTTCGCTCTCTAAATATTCGCTATTAATCATCTCTACCGGCCAAATACCGCTCTGCCTCAAGTGCTGCCATACATCCTGTTCCCGCGGCAGTAATAGCCTGACGATACACGTGATCTTGAACATCTCCGCAAGCGAACACGCCCTGAATATTAGTGGCAGTGCTATCTGGTTTGGTTAGCAAATAACCTGTTTCGTCCATATCTAGGCTGTTCTGAAACAATTCTGTATTCGGCTTATGACCGATTGCTACAAAGAAACCAGTCACGTCCAAGACAGATTCTTGTAGCGTTTTATTATTTTTAACCCGTACGGCATTGACACCGCGTTCATCGCCTAAAATTTCTTCTGTCTCGGTGTTATAAAGTACTTCGATATTTGCTGTGTTTTGTACACGGTGTACCATTGCTTTGGAAGCGCGAAATTCATCACGTCTTACAAGCATATACACTTTGCGACATAGCTTAGCTAGATAAGTCGCCTCCTCAGCCGCAGTATCGCCAGCACCGACGATCGCTACATCTTGGCCTTTGAAGAAAAATCCATCGCACACTGCACATGCTGAGACACCAAAGCCATTATATTTTTCTTCCGAGGGAAGACCTAGCCATTTTGCTGTAGCTCCCGTCGCAATAATAACGGTGTCGGCAGTGACCCATTTGGAACCGTCAATTTGAATCTTGTGAATACCGCCATCTGTTGAAAAATCAACCTCCGTAGCGTAACCGAAACGTACCTGCGTTCCAAAACGCTCTGCCTGTGCTTTCAAATCTTCCATCATCACGGGACCTGTGATACCTTGTGGATATCCAGGAAAGTTGTCAACATCTGTTGTCTGCGTTAACTGCCCACCAGGGACTATCCCTGTATAAATCACGGGATGTAAATCTGCGCGAGCAGCGTATATCGCTGCAGTATAGCCTGCCGGCCCGGAACCAATTATCAAACACTGTAAGTGTTCTATCTCTTCTGTATTACTCATTATTGAATTACTCTTTTTTATTTACCAAATTTACCTTGAAGTTGTTTCAACATATCGTCCGTCACAGGACGCGTTTTTTCAACAGGTTTTTGCTTTTGTACATTTGTTTGTGGACGTTGTACCTGCGGGCGTGTGTCCGCTGCTTTCTGCTCTTCACGCTGAACTTTCTTGGACTCCCGGAATGCTCCCCATAATTTTTCTAACACCTTTTTAGTGTACAATGGAAAGTCGCCATTCTGCATCCAAGAATAATAACTCGGTTCAACTTCAAAAACATCAATAACCTTCTTGCCTTTGTGTTTTCCAAAATTTATACATGGATCACCATCAACATCATACACTAGTCGACCCGCGAAATCCACCGGATTAGACAAATTCGTAAATTTATGTAGAGCTGGTACGTCATTGATGACAGGTTTACTCACAACACCATGTTTATCTTCGAATGCCACACCGTCGTATTTTGAAAGCTGCGCTTTTAGCACCTCATAAGTCGCTCTCACGTCCGCTTCCGCAGTATGTGCGTTCTCGAGAGCGGCATTGCAGTAAAACTTATACGCAGCTTTAAGCGTTCTCTGTTCCATTTGATGGAATATATTCTGTACGTCTACAAACGCGCGCCCTTCAAGGGAAAAATCCACACCGGCTCGGAGGAACTCCTCCATCAACATCGGAACGTCAAATTTATTAGAATTGTAACCGGCTAAATCTGCATCTCCTATAAAATCCCGGACCTGTTCAGCGATGTCCTTAAATATAGGGGCATCCTTAATATCTTGGTCATAGATACCATGAAACATCGACGATTCGAGCGGAATAGGCATGCCCGGATTAACACGTATTGTCAAGACGTCCTCGCTACCATCAGGAGATATCTTTAGTATGCAAAGTTCAACGATGCGGTCAGCAGAAATATTGACGCCAGTTGTTTCTAAATCAAAAAAAGCCAACGGGCGTTTTAAATGTAGTTCCATCTAATAAAGATTGTTTATAAACTTGAAAAGCAAAAATACAAAACTCTTTCGTTGTTCTTGTCTTCAACCCAAATTAATGACATTAATCCTATCTTACTTTTCCCCATCACCCCGAAGCACGTATCTTCGCTCGAAAAAAATAATCGCATTTATTCAATAAAACAACATAGCCCCAATCTGGATCCAGATTGGGGCTATATATAATTTTTTAATACGCTAACCTAAAATTTCCTTTAATTTATTGACCTGGTGATCTACCAACTTCTGAAGAGGCCCCGAGGCCATCATCTTCATCATCATGTTAAGTTCGGCTTCAATAACAAACGATGCTATTGTTGTACTCGCTCCTTGTTGATCGATCTTCCAACGTAAAGTCAATGCAAAGGGTGTATCTCCCTCAGGCACACAAACCAGTTCTTTATTTTCAATACGCTGACTCATTTTCAGAGAAAGTTTCGCCATATTTTTTATCGTGAAGCTAGCATGGTCATAACTAGACGACCAGTTTGTGATATTTTCTGGCATCAGCTGTTCATGGTTATTCAAATCGGATAAGAAAGCATAAACCTCTGCAACGGACTTTTGAACTTCAATATTGTTTTGAATGATTGTCATAATATTTGGTTAAAATTATTCTGCCAACCAGTTTTCTGGATCTCTACGCCACTTCTCTAGCAACGTCATATCGGATTCCAAAACATAGCCATTAGTTACCGCTACTTTAATTAAAGCATCGTAGTTACATAAACTGAAGAACGGGCATTTTGCGTCTGCGAAATTTTTCGTTGCAATATCCAGACCGTATGTAAATATTGAAACTAACCCAACAACATTACACCCAACAGCACGCAACGCCTCAACAGCTTGCAAACTACTTTTACCAGTAGATATCAAATCTTCAATTACCACAACACGTTGTCCACTAACAGCCTCTCCCTCAATCAGGTTTTGACGACCATGTCCTTTGGCACTGCTGCGCACATACGTAAATGGCAGCCCTAAATCTTGGGCGACCAACGCCCCTTGAGGTATGCCAGCGGTTGCCACACCTGATATCATATCAACCGAGCCAAATTCATCTTGGATTAACTGTGACAAGTTCTGACGGATATATGTACGGATTGCCGGATGCGATAATGTAATACGATTATCACAATAAATTGGAGAGTTCCAACCCGATGCCCAAGTAAAAGGGTTTTTAGGTTGCAATTTTATTGCTTTAATTTGCAATAAGGATTCTGCAATTTTTTGTTCAACCTCATTTAAATTATTCATGGCACAAATTTATAAAATTTATATGAACGAATCTCAGCTAATTTTAGCTGATTTTCTTCCAAAGAAACTATCTATCGTCCAAACAATTGGTTTACAAGAGATTGACCTTGAAAAACTTTTCCAAGCCTCAAAAAATAGAAACTCAAAAGATATCACCTATTTGTACATCCATCCTGATATAGACAAAGTTTTTAAATCACTTTTGCTAAAAACCACCGTGATCAAAGCCGCTGGGGGACTGGTACGCAATGGTGAAGGCAAATTTCTTTTTATACATAGACTTGGTAAATGGGACCTCCCTAAAGGAAAAGTAGAAGGTAACGAAAAAATGCGTAGCGCCGCTGTTCGAGAGGTCGAAGAAGAATGCGGAATTAAGGTAGATTATTTAGGAGATAAACTAACCACAAGCTACCACATGTATACTATGCGAGGAAAAACCGTTCTAAAACAAACCAATTGGTACAATATGGGCGTCAACAAATCTCCAATTTTAACGCCGCAACTCGAGGAAGACATCACTGAGGCTAAATGGGTTGATCGGCAAGATCTTGAGAAGTTAGAAGATAACACCTACCCGCTTATTACTCAAATCATCAAACAAATTAAGTAAATCAATAAGGGAGCGCTAATTCCTAGCACTCCCCATCTAACATGAAACCTAACTACAAATCTTCCGTAATTACCGTTACTTAACTCCTCGAACACTCGGTGTAACGTTTTTCTGATCAACTTTATCAAAAGGTTGCGCATCTAAATGTTTTCCTCGGCGGTGCATCATTTTACGTTTTCTATGTGTTTTAAATTTTTCATTCAGAGCTTTTTTTTGCTCCTCAGTTAGTATTTTGTGTAACTTTTCATGAGATCCTTTCATCTCTTGGCGATGGCTTTCACGGAGCTTTTTATGTTGATCCCAATATTCTAAGGACTTTCGAGCGTCCTCCAGTTGAATCGCATATATCTGTGCTCGTTGCTCATCCGTAAATTTCAGTTCCTTATCTAATCGTTCTGTTTTAATCTTCGCGATTTCTTCAGGATTTTTATTTTCCATAACACGTTCATGGTGGGGACGCTTAATAGCCTCGTCTGTACCGATCTTTTCTTGAGCAGAGGCGGCTAAACACATACCGAGGAAAAGGATACCCATTGTCATAATTTTGTTCATATCTATTCCATTTTAAATGGTGTAACGACAACTCCAAACTTGAGTCATTTACATGATAGAATCGTTTTAAATGAAATCGTTTAATATAAATTAGGTTAAAAAACGTTAACTTAAAAAAATGACGTGAGGTAGATGCCGACAGCGAGTACATCAAATTAAATCAACTAGGAATCAGACTCTTTCTAAAAACATAATAGTTTTTTTTGGAAAAAGTAAAACAACTACTATCTTTGCAACGTCAAAACAATGATACAGCACGCCCAGCTGGCGGAATTGGTAGACGCGTTGGTCTCAAACACCAATATCTTCGGATGTGCCGGTTCGACTCCGGCGCTGGGTACTTTAAAGAAAGCGATCGGATGACGAATCGCTTTCTTTCAGTTTAAACCCTGTTTTTGACAAACAGACACAACCTTGACGTGGGTGTTTTAGTTAATTAAGCCAATAGTTTCGCGGAAATCAATTGTGAGCTATCACATTCGAACTAGTGTTCAAATTTCGACTACCATTCAGTATGGAAAAAGCATACTAAGAAAAACGGAAACTTATCTTTCTATTTACAAGTCTATATTGTTGCCTAGGAAATCGAGAATTCCTGCCTTGAACTAACAACTAAATAATAAAAACGAAGGAATATCGCGGTTACGTGCAATGTCCTTTCAAAACAGAAAGCATAAGCTCGAGGGCGAAAAGTCTGTCAATTTTATCGAATCGTTGATTCTTAGCTTTTCATACTCATTTAGTAGACCTCTACCTATAATAACTAATTCAACACATTCACGTTATACTCGACGAAGCGTTTTTTTATATCAGAGGCCATCGGATCGTCGTTCTTTAATAACCAAATTAATGTTGACATCTTTTTTAAGGGATTATTTTTTTACGCTTAAATTCGTCGAACAGATCAAAAAACATTTTCTCAGTATCCATAAATTCATGAAATCCCATCCGTCTTGCCTTCATGCCGTCGGAGAAAAAATCGTAATTCCAGGAAAAAACAAAGTCTCCAAATCCCCATGCTGACACCTCCTTATAGCTATGTTTTTCCAGATTATACTTTTCCTGTATCTGTTGCCAAACACTTGCTTTATCTGCCATAACTGTTTGCAATGGTAGAGGCATTGGCGGTGCTACTTCCATATCAAAGTACGAGGCTATTTTTGGCCAGAATTCATTCCAACGTATTAAGTCTCCGTTGGTTATATTAAACGCTTGATTACTACTATCAGGATTTGTTGCGGCCCACACTGTCGCATGGGCTAACAAACCAGCATCCGTAAAATCTATCAATTTATCATAGGCGTCTGGTTTACCAGGGAATCGAAGCGGTATCCCCAGCGCTTTGGATATCGTGGCATAGATAGCAATTACCAAGGCGAGATTCATCGGATTTCCTAACGCGATACTACCAACAACTGACGGTCGTATTGCGGACCAATTCCATTTTTTCCCGACCTGTTGCCTCTCCAAATACTGCTGTTGATCAACATTAAACTCTGGCGGCATATGTCCAGCATCGCTTTCTTTAGCGGGAGTCTTAAACGTACCGTAATGTGCGCCATAAACTTTATAGCCTTGCATCAAACTGATGTGTTGTAAATCCTTTGCGACATGCTCGATCTCAGTAACCACGTTTGTAAGCATGACAAGATTTGGGGACACTAGTTCAGCCCATGACGGTTTATCTTGATAAGCGGCATAAAAAATATGGGTAACGCTAGTCAAAGATTGCAATTGCTTTCGGCTGTCTTCTTTGTCAAGCAGATCCACGGAAAGATATTTCGTTTTTTTGGTGTCAATACCGCCGCGGCGAGAAACGCCGATGACATTCCAATTGTTTAATTCCTCAAGGTGTTTAATCAGATTACTCCCGATCACACCATTCGCACCAATTACCAACGCTGTATTTTTACCTTTTAACCTACTTGAATTGGTTATATTAATTTTTCTATTTGTCATATAATTTGTTTTGCTCTTAACAAAGATGCAGCGCAAATAATCGTTGCTTATTGTAGAAAACTATGATAATTTTGTAAGAATCTATGAAACGCTATAATCAATTTGAACCGGTACTTATTTCAGACTTTGAGGAACTGGAATGGAAACACCCTATCCACAAGCACAATCACTATGAATTGATATACATTAAGAGTGGCTCAGGCATACATTTTATTAATTCATGGCCAATTAATTACCATCAAGGGAATATCTTCTTAATCGGCCCGGAAGAAGAGCATAGGTTTGAGATTAGGGAAAAGACACGGTTTGTTTATTTGAAGTTCACTAATGCTTATATCTACCAAGGTGATCTAATTACACACAACATGGTTCAAAACCTAGAATACCTCATCAAGAGCAAAGAAACTCATCATTCGAGGTTTAACCTTTCCTCGACAGATCAGCACACAGTTGATGTTTTATTCGATGTGGTAATTTCGATGAAAAATAATACGTTGAGAAACGAACAGATGATATTGATGCAACTTCTCGCTCTATCCGCTATCCTACAACGGAACATGCCAGAGATCAAAATCAGTGAGAACCGAAGTCGTGATATGCAGGCTGTTTTTTGTTATATTCATAAACATATCTATCAACCTAAAAATTTAAAAGCGGATATAATGGCAGCGCATTTTCATCTTACACCCGCGTACATAGGTCCTTATTTCAGAAGGAATACGGGCATGACGCTGAGAAAGTACATTGGGGACTATCGAAAGAACTTGATTATGCAAAGGTTGCGTAGCGGGAAAACTAGCCTCAAACAACTTGCTATTGAATTTGGTTTAACGGATGAAAGCCATGTAAGCAAACTGCTTAAAAACAAATGAAGGCAATGCAACGGCTTAGGACTCTCTCTATAAATGTAGGTCGTGTTCTTCGCGATGTGTTTCAGAAGTCTCATATGGTCACTGTCAAGATCGAAAATACTGCCTGCAGTATATTTTACTTAACACTTTCCATCTGCTTTCTACATTGCTAAAATTTCATTCGTTGAATACGCACTGCGTTTAAGATCGCTAATAACGCGACACCTACATCGGCAAACACAGCTTCCCACATCGTGGCTATCCCACCTGCCCCTAAGACCAAAACGACGCCTTTTACGAGGAATGCCATCGAAATATTCTGCCAAACAATCATTTTGGTCTGTTTCCCGATCCCAATTGCCATGGCAATTTTACCAGGTTTATCGTCTTGAATCACGACATCAGCCGTTTCGATAGTAGCGTCACTGCCCAAATTGCCCATGGCAATACCGATATCGCTGAGCGCTATAACAGGCGCATCGTTTACACCGTCGCCCACAAAAGCTACTGTTTCCTTATTAGCCTTTATCTCTTTAATTTTATTTACTTTATCTTCAGGCAATAAATCACCAAAAGCATGTTTAATTCCCAAGGCACCGGCAACAGAATCCACCACGGCGCTTTTATCACCACTTAGCATTGTTACTTTTACATCCAATGCATTTAATTTATCGATAGTGAGTTGAGCATCGTCTTTTATACTGTCTGCAATGGTGATATATCCTCTATAATGATTGTCATAAGCCACCGCGATAACGGTATAAACGATATCGTTGAGATCAGTATCATACGTAATAGAAAATGTATCCATTAACTTAAAATTCCCCACTAATAACTCTTTCCCCTGAATTTCAGCCTTTAATCCTTGACCTGGAATTTCTTCTACATTCCGTAACGGAATATCGTAGCTTACGTCCCCTACAAATTCACGAATCGCAGTAGCGACAGGGTGACTGCTATGACTTTCCAGCGCATTAACTAGTTGCAACAATTCAACCTTATCAAGCGCATTTTGAAAAACCACTTCCCGCACTTTGAAAACTCCTTGGGTTATAGTGCCTGTTTTATCCAACACTACATGTTGAACACCAGCAATGGCATCTAAAAAATTACTCCCTTTAAACAATATTCCATTCTTACTGGCCGCTCCAATACCACCAAAATAACCTAAAGGTATACTGATCACTAACGCACAAGGACATGAAATAACCAAAAAGACCAAAGCCCTATATAGCCAATCTTTAAACTGATAATCCCCTACGAACCAATACGGCAATAAACATATCGCAACAGCTAATAATACGACAATAGGCGTATAAACTTTTGCGAACTTTCGAATAAATAGTTCCGTGGGTGCTTTTTGCGAACTAGCATTTTGTACCAACTCTAAAATTCTGCTCAATTTGCTGTCGTTATAGAGCGTGGTGACTTTCACTTGTATAACGGTATTTAGGTTAATCATTCCCGCAAAAACAGTTTCTCCCTTAGTTTTTGTATCCGGCATACTTTCACCAGTTAATGCCGAAGTATTAAATGAAGCATTTTCAGATAATAGCTTTCCATCTAGACCTAGCTTTTCCCCCGGCTTTAATTGTACTATTTCATTAACGATCACATTTTCAGCTTTAACCGTTTCAGGGATACCATTACGCATGACTGTAACTTCATCCGGCCGTTGATCGAGTAACAACTTGATACTCCTTTTAGCTTTTTTCACCGCTAACGACTGAAATACTTCACCTACAGCATAAAATAACATGACGGCAACTCCTTCAGGATACTCCCCAATCGCGAACGCACCGATTGTTGCAATTCCCATTAATAGGAATTCAGAAAACACATCCCCGTTGCGCATACTTTCAAATGCTTCCTTTAAAACGGGAAACCCGACAAACGCGTACGCAACGATATACCATACAATCCGAAACCAACCAATGAACCACGTAGCCTCGAAAAGGTAGTCAAAACAAACAGCAAGGAGCAACAACAATGTCGAAATAAGACTCGGTAAGAACATTGATATCAGGTTGGCCCTGACCGGATGATTGTCATACTCGTCATGCTCCAAACTATTCGAATTCACTTCTGTATTTTCTATTTCATCAGAGGAGCAACATGTCGCCCTCTTTTTTCTGCCAGAAAGCTCCTGTGGATTTTTATTGGGATTGATCATAACATTTATATTTTAGCCACATGGTCTTCATCTACTCGTACTTTTCATTTTAGTACTAGACAACTCACCATACAAGATTCGCAATTCAACTTCTTAAACATTCTGTATAAATTTGTCGCGTGCTTCGTAAATTGCATTAACAAATATAATCAACGCAAGCTTGCAATGCTATTGCAAACTTATTGACAAACAATGCTCACAAATTCCTTTCCCGTATAACCTCAATTCATCAATTCGATATCGTTTATTCTCATTTATAGGCATTTTAAAATCCTCCTTACAGGTCGTTTGATTACACTTAATACAATAGAAATGTAAATGCCAATCGTTATGTACTACTTCATTGCATCCATCATCACACAGGATATATTTCATTATTTTATTCTCCTGAATACTGTGCACAATTCCTTTCTCTTGGAACGTTTTCAAAGTTCTGTAAATAGTAACTCTATCTGCTTTATAAAACTGACCCTCAATTTCAGACAAGGACATTGCAATCTGCTGTTGCTCTAAGAGAGCATATATCAAAATCCGCATACTGGTTGGATTAGTCTTCTTATTCAGAAGTTTCTGTTCTATCTTCTTATTCATCCTAAAACTATTTAATGCGTGTGCCCTTCTCCTTTATTACTCAACTTGGCATTTACAAAAAATGCCCCTTTGACAACAATTGGAGAGCCTATTCTGATTTCATTTACCGGCGTTACTGCTGTATAACCTAACGCTGATGTCCCAATTACTACTTCGACCTTTTCAAAGTGTAAAGTGTATTTCGAATCGTACTCACTTTTTTTCCCTTCCATAGCAACCGCCGACTTATCTAACTTTCCTTTAACCAAAAAGATATAGTATTTCCCATCTGCATTCACAATTGCTTCACTTGGAACAGCAGGACTAGACATTTTATCAAGATTTACAATTCCTGTGACATTCATCCCATCAATCAATCCGCTTTTGTCTCCCACTACTTTACTATGTATAGCAATGGTCTTGCTCTTAGTATCGAAAGAAGAACCTACCTTATAAACCTCGGCTACGTGGTTTTTATTAGGATTATTGGTTACGACAAAATCTATCTTCTGCCCGATTTTAACCAATGGAAGGTCTTTCTCAAACACCTGTAAATCTAGATGTAGATTGGTATTTTCAACCAATTCAATTATAGGAAAGGAGACATCTACATAACTTCCAATTTTCGCAAAAACATTTGTCACCGTTCCACTAATAGGGGTTTTAATTTCTACAGATGTTTTAAGACTAGAATTCGATAATGAAATCGAATTGATTCCCATCATTTTTAATTGTTGATGTAATGAAGCTTTCCGTGTTACCAGGTTGTTCAACTCTTTATCAGCATTTTGCAGATTTTTCTTAGCTCCGACGTTTCCCTCATATAATTCTGTTTGTCTTCGAAGTTCTAATTCCGCAAATTCAATGCTGCTTTTAATTCTTATGTACTCCTCTTGAAGTTCTATTAACTCCGGATTAGAGACAGTCGCAATAACTTGCCCTTTTTTAACATAATCCCCGATTTGCACTTGAAGGGTTTTTATAATACCTCCAATGAGGGAAGTAGCAATTGCTTT
>NZ_JABMCQ010000047.1 GCF_013179575.1 Sphingobacterium shayense
CTTGCGGAGTGGTGCAAAGGTAGCAAAACTAAAACCCTAATTCCAAATCATTCTCAAAACTATTTCTACCATAACCCCCAAAAGACTGAATATCTGAATGATATTTTTTGATAATACAACACCCTAGTAAGCAATTGAAGCTTCACGGGTAGAGTATAACACACAATAGTCGGATATGGTTTTTAAAAAGGTAGAAAAGAAAGAATGAGCAGGAAAAGTAGCCAGAGGGAACGCCACCTTTAATCTTTTTTTACCTTTTCAATAAAGAGCAATCCATAAACGCCTGAAAATAAAAAATGTAAAATTATTTTGATAATACGAAATCATTCGTACATTTGAAATACGAAACAATTCGTAGTTAAAATATGAAACCTACAGACAGCGAAATGGAAATACTGCAAATCCTTTGGGAAAAGGGGCAAAGCAGCGTACGGGCAGTCCACGAAACATTGGATAAAAAAGATGTTGGCTATACTTCTACATTAAAACTTATGCAAATTATGCTACAAAAAGGAATGGTTAAAAGAGATAGTAGCGCAAAAACACATCTTTACGACGCTCTCTTAAGTAAAGAGCAAACTCAGTCAAAATTCTTAGATAAAATGATTGATACAGTATATAACGGGTCGACCGCGCGCATGGTTATGCAAGCATTAGGAAACCATCGAGCAAGTAAAGAAGAACTAGACCTTATAAAAGCGTATTTGAAAGACATAGAAAAAGGATAGACTATGGAAAGTATTTTTCAACATATCACACAAGCATTAGGGTGGAGCATCCTGCATTCATTGTGGCAAGGGACATTAATATATAGCATCGTTTACTTTTTTATAATTGGACAGCCAAAGATCTCGGCCAAATGGAGACATATGGTTGCACTTTTTAGTCAGTATGTTGTGTTCCTTGCATTTATTACGACTTTTGGTATTTCTCTAAATACCAAAAACCAATTCATGAGCCCTGAAACAGTCGTCCAAAATCTATCACAAAACACGGCTATCTCAATGACGGACATAGTAGCGAGCTACCTACAGTCCGCACTCCCATGGTTTAGCGCTCTGTATCTCGTAGGAATTCTCATCCAGATCATAGTTTGCTGCAATTCCTATGCAAGATTAAATTTTATCCGCAAAACGGGAGTGTCCGGAGCACCAGAGGCGTGGGTGGAGTCACTGAATGATTTAAAAACGAAAATCGGGATAAACTCAAATATAATACTCCAACTGTCAAACAAAATAACGGTACCTTTAACACTGGGCCACTTTAAGCCTATCATCCTTTTCCCGTTCACATTAGTAAATAACCTTGATATTACACAAGTTGAGGCAATAATTTTACATGAGCTCTCGCACATTAAACGTTGTGATTACTTGTTAAACCTAATTAAAATCTCTATCGAAACTCTTATGTTTTTCAATCCATTTATTTGGCTTCTTTCTCGCCAGATTGAATCCGAAAGAGAAAACGCGTGTGATGATTTTGTCCTCGGATACACAGGATCTCCCATTGCTTACGCCCAAACGCTTACGTCAGTTGAACTCCTTCGAAGCGACGCTCCCCCTCAATACGCCATGGCGGCGACGAATAATAAACACTACTTATTAAATCGAATTAAACGAATTACAAAAATGGAACAAAAATATAATCGAATTCGACAAGATCTTTTTGTCATAGGGTTAGGAACTTTAACATTAATCGCAATCGCGTGTACAGCTCCAAAGAAAATGACAACAGAAAAGGCAAGCCCGACAACAACAGTTAGAAATACACTTGCTGCTATTCCTGTTAATCCAGAAATAACGCCTGTCATACCCTTAACGGAAAAGAAACAGACACCAATAAAACCGAAAAAAATCCAAAAACTGGAACTCGATCTACAAAAAAATACGGAGGAAGTTCAAGCTATATTCAACTCATCAGAGTGGAAACAAAAAGTAAAAAACGTCCAAGAGCAATCACTAAACGTTGCGCAGATAGCAAATTCGCAAGAAATGCAGCGAACTATAGAATCCATAACCGAGGATGCCCTTAACGTCGCTAAAATATTTCAAAGTGAAGAATATCTATCATTGCTAACGGACTCCGAAAAAAACGCCGCAAAAATAGCTGCATATAGTGAGTCTCCGGAATTTAAAGCGAAAATTGCTAAGATTGAAAAAAGCGCTAAAAATATAGAAGATTATTACAACAGTCCGGAGTGGGGTGATAAAATAAAACAAATAGAAAAAAATGCAAAACAGCTTGAAGAATACCTCGAGTCACCGGAATTCAAATCAAAAATAAATATGGTTGAAGAGAGCGCAAAAAAAGTCGACGACTATTACGATTCACAAGAATGGAAAGAAGGAACAAGCAACTCGCAAGAATAGTTTTAAATAATCAGCCGTTCTAAGGAATCTCCCTTAGGACGGCTTCCTTAATCTTACTAGCAGCCCAATATCCACTACTAAAGCAAGCCTGCAATAAATATCCACCGGTAGGTGCTTCCCAGTCTAGCATTTCCCCGACGCAAAAAACACTTGGAAATTTATACAAACGAAGGCTCGAATCTAATTCGGAAAAGCAAATGCCTCCCGCGGTAGATATGACTTCATCAATACCTCTAAATCCCGTCACTTGAATAGGAAAACTCTTTAACGCATCAGCAAGCCGACTTGGATTCGTGTAAACCTCCTTGGCTAAAATCTTCGCCAAATCAGCCGCAACGGGACTTAATTTTATTTTATCCCGTAAAACATCTGCAATCTTTGCATTTGATGACTCTAAACGCTTTCGGATATCATCCTGAGTAAGTGTCGGCTTTAAGTCTATATGTAAGATAAGTGGGAACGGAATCGATCGGATAAAACGGTTCATGTAATAAACCGGAGCTCCTTCGATCCCATAATCCGTAAAAAGAATTTCACCGGCCTTTTTATTGTCGCCGAAACGCAAATAAATATTTTTTAATACTTTCCCAGACAATACGGAGAAACTACGCTCCACATTTAATCCTGAATTTGCTGCTTGTAAACTATTCACTTTAATTCCTTTAGACTCAAGTAGTGTGACCCAAGCAGCATCGGATCCTGTTTTACGCCAAGATCCACCTCCCAAGCCAAGCACTAAGTTTTGATATCTTATCTTTACACGGCTATTCCCGTTTACAAGCTCAACGAACTCACTATCGAAATCAACCATTTTGTGCCCGTAAAATATCTGTACATCATGTGCCTTTAGGTACGCAAGTATTGCCTGAAGAACCTGAATTGGCTTTATGCCTTTTTCTGGGAATATTTTCCCGGAGCTCCCTGTATACGTCGGTACACCGATTTTAGCTAACCATCGAATCAATTCTTTATTGTCAAAAGCGCGGACAATTTCCCGCATTTCCAACTTGTCGTACCGACTAACAAAAGTTACAATATCTTCGCTATGTGTTAAGTTAAACCCTCCGTGCCCCGCCACCAAGAACTTGCGCCCTGCAGCTTTGTTCTGTTCATAAATATGGACAGGGATACCCGCCGCGGCAATTTCAGCAGCAGCTATAAGATTAGCTGCTCCGGCACCAATTATCGCAACGGGAGAATTTAACATGGTTCAAAAATACAGAAATATTGGATTACAGCTCTATATTTTCATGGATTAACTAAACCTATATGCATCGCTACATAAATAGCCAAACTGCTCCATCAACATTCAATTGTTGTTCACTTTTTTGTATAATTGCGTAGAACTATAATTGATAAATCGTCAGCGCATGAACACAATGTATTATATCGACCTAGTTGGCACCATGGTATTTGCTATATCTGGTTCGATGGCAGCCAGTCGACAAAATATAGATGTCTTTGGTTCAATGTTCACCGGTTTTGTTACGGCTATAGGAGGAGGATCTTTGCGGGATATTTTCCTTAACATGCGCCCCGTTTGGGTTGATGACGGAAACTATCTTATAGCGATCTTTATTGGCTTCGCCCTATCCGTAGTTCTAAATAAACAACTGTATCGCTTGGCCAAAACATTATTCTTATTCGACGCTATCGGTATAGGCTTTTTTTGTATCGTTGGTGTACAGAAATCCATTACTAATGACGCCTCGTCAATTGCCGCAATAATACTTGGAATGTTTTCGGCGGTAATGGGTGGAGTGATACGTGACACACTAATGAACGAAACCCCACTTATTTTTAGAAAAGAAATTTATGCCACAGCATGTCTTACCGGGAGTATTACATACGTACTTCTTAAAATGGGGGGAGTAAACACTATGCTTAATGCCTTTATTTCTATCTCTTTGGTTGTACTTATCCGGGTAATCGCTGTTAAATATAAATTATCGCTACCTGTTGTCAAGTCATATTGACAAAAGAGCCCGAAAAAATGGGCTCTTTTATTCCTTTTGAACGATTACCGCTTTTTCTTATTGAGAGGAAACTTCATCTTATAGCCCACTCTTATCATTCCTTTGGAAATTGCATCTAATTTTCCTTTTAACATCGCCTTCTTTAAAGGACCTAATTTATCTACAAACAGCTTCCCCTCTATATGATCATATTCATGTTGAACGACCCTAGCGGCAAGGCCTGTTAATTCTACCTCATGCTCTTCGAAATTTTCATCTAAGTAATTGATAAGTACATTCGTTGGACGCATCACCTCCTCATTTATATCTGGGATACTCAAACACCCTTCGCTAAAAGCCCACTTCTCTCCTGTTTCTTCTACGATGATTGGATTGATCAGCACTTTCTTAAAACCGTTCAACGACGCATCTCCTTCACTGTCTTCATCGTCTTCCGCGAATGGAGATGCATCGATTACAAACAAACGGATTGGCAATCCTACTTGTGGCGCTGCCAAACCCACGCCGCGTGCCGCATACATGGTTTCAAACATGTCATCTATAAGCTGTTTTAAGTTCGGATAATCTTCATCGATCTCTTCCGTTTTTTTTCTTAGAACAGGGTCGCCATATGCTACAATAGGTAATTTCATACTTTCAATTTTCTATGCAAAGGTACCAATAATAATTAATTCACATTTAGAATCTGCTAACTTTGTAGATATGCAATTCGATGATATAGTAGACCCATTTGTTGCGAGTCTTGAACAGGGGCTAGATATTACGCTTAAAAGGAGAATGAGTTCCCACGGATTAATACTGTCCTCTAAGGATCCAGCTTTCACAATCATCTTATATTATCCGGACAAATTGGTTGAGCGACTGGAAAATCACGCATCCAAAACTTTTCATATTGACATCGACCAACTCATAAGCGCTTCAGAGAAAATTGTTCCTCGTTTGTTATCTTTATTCGGTAAAGGCGATATTATTTATGCCAGACGAACCGTGGTTGCACGGATCGACAAAAAAGTCGCTATCGACTTTCAAAAGGAACATCATTTACAAGCGCCGCTTGCTGGAAAATATCGCTACGGTCTATTCTTTAACGGAGACATCGTCTCGATCGCTGTTTTCAGTGGGGGACGACACATGCGGGATAGACAGACTGATTATAGATCTTTCGAACTGCTTCGTTTTTGCCATAAATCAGGGTTACGTGTGGTAGGCGGTTTGTCAAAACTTATGAGCGCCTTTATTAAGGATTTCAAACCTAACGACATTATGACCTACGTAGATCGGGACTGGGCCAACGAATCGACTCTAGTCACTGTAGGATTCTCTGCGCGTACCCAAACTCCTCCCCAACAGTTTTGGATCGCTGACGGAAATAGACATCACGTCAAAAATCAAACCGCACTAGAAGAACTTAAAAAAATCCTTCCTCATGGCTACTTAATCCATAACTCGGGTAGCAGCAAGCTTATTCTAGAATTGCCATAATCCTCCCTCGGTATTATGAAAACCCATTTGCGTTACGTATATTTAGCCTTGAAATTTTAAAACTTAAACTAAAACATATTTATGAAACGTAAACTACGTATGGGTATGGTAGGCGGTGGTAAAGACGCCTTCATCGGTGCTGTTCACCGTATTGCTGCCTTTATGGATGGGAAAATAGAACTTGTTTGTGGAGCTTTCAGTATAGACCAACAGATATCTAAAGAGTCTGGTGAGGAGCTATTTGTTTCGGCCGATCGTGTATATGCGAATTATGAAGAAATGATTTCGAAAGAATCTAAACTTCCAGAAGGCGAACGCATGGATTTTCTTACAATTGTAACGCCAAACTTCCTCCATTTCGGTCCAGCGAAGCTCGCTTTAGAAAATGGTTTCGACGTTGTAGTAGAAAAACCGATGACAGTGACGCTCGAGGAAGCTAAAGAATTGCAAGAAATAGTAGATCGTACCGGGCGCACTCTTTGTCTTACACATACCTATTCCGGCTATCCGATGGTTAAACAAGCTAAAGCGATGGTAAAAGACGGACATTTTGGAAAAATACGTAAGATTCTCGTTGAGTACCCACAAGGATGGTTGAGTCGACTTACCGAACGTGAGGGTAACGCAGGGGCGGCCTGGCGTGCAGATCCAAAAAAATCGGGTTTATCGTTGGTCATGGGAGATATCGGAACGCATGCAGCTCATCTAGCTGAATATGTATCTGGACTGAAGATTACCGAGTTATGCGCCGACCTTACTACGTTCGTCGAAGGACGTCAACTTGACGACGACGGTAATGTACTATTGCGATTTGAGCAAGGTGCCAAAGGCGTCCTCACTGCTTCACAGATTTCTGCGGGGGAAGAGAATGCTGTTCGTATCCGTATCTATGGAGAAAAGGGTGGCTTAGAATGGGCAAACGAAGACCCGAACAACCTAATCATAAAAATGCTTGATCAGCCGCGCCAGATTTATCGTACAGGTAATGCATATTCGGCACCATATACGCTTAGTTCCTTTGCGACCCACAACACTCGTATTCCTGCTGGACATCCTGAAGGTTTACTTGAATCATTTGCAAACATATACCGTAATTTTGCACTTACTGTTAGCGCTAAGCTTGAAGGTAGGACACCGAGCGCTGAACAACTAGACTTTCCTTCGGTTCAGGACGGAGTTCGTGGTATGGCATTCGTACAAACGGCAGTAGAAAGTAACCATAGTAATGAAAAATGGACTAAGTTTATAGTGTGATAAGAAAAACACAAAATAAAACATTATCAAACAATCAGGTGGAAGATGTACTTCCACCTGATTGCTTATATACCATTTTGGGACCAACCGCCTCCGGTAAAACAAAATTAGCGGTAGCACTCGCTCAAACAATCGCGGGAGAGATTATATCAATTGATTCCCGGCAGGTATACCGTGGTATGGATATAGGGACTGGCAAAGACCTTAAAGAATATCAGGAAATTCCCTATCATCTAATTGACATTATAGACCCTAGTGAACGTTACGATGTATCAAGATTCCAACATGATTTTAAAGAAGCCCATCAACAGATTATTATGCGAGGTAAAGTTCCTATTGCTGTAGGGGGAACAGGACTTTATATGCATAGTATTTTTATTCATCGCCCTTACATCCAAGTAGAAACAGATACTGTTCTACGCGAACGCCTTGTGTCTCTGGACAAAACAGAATTAATAGCGAAGCTTAACAACTACTTAATTCCTGATGATCTTCATATAGACATCAGCTCCCACAAACGCTTGATCCGTGGGATCGAAATACTCGAAGCTCTAAAACAAGGTTACAAACTGAATCACACACCAATGCCGCAATATCGACCTGTAATTTTCGGCATTAATCCCTCGATAGAAAAACGAAGAAACGACATATCAAGGCGTCTGAAACAGCGTATCGATAACGGACTGGTCGCTGAGGTACAGAGCCTCCTATCCCATGGCGTTACCCATGAGGATTTACGGTATTTCGGTTTGGAATATAAATATGCGTCAATGCATATACTCGGGGAAATGTCCGTTGAAGAATTTTCCAATAAACTTGAAACAGAGATTCACCGATACGCCAAACGTCAGATGACTTTTTTTAGAAAAATGGAAAAAGATGGCTTGGTAATAAATTGGCTAAAGGGTGATACAATTGCACAGAGGCTTGATGAAATCCTCACTAAACTAAAAAAGGAGTAACTTGCGCTACTCCGATTTCAGTAATTTTTCTATAACTTAATTTCTTCTTCTTTACTGTTAAAGAAACGAAATTGCGTCAAATAATAAGATGATACGGTCTTTATCTTAATCCACTTGCCGTATTTAAAGAACCATTTGAGTCTTCTCGAGAGTAAACCCGACGTAATGTAGGCGCCTATATAAGGATGCACACACAATGTTATACCCTTTTCGTTTTGCTCTTGTAAGATAAAACTTAAATTATTCTCTATGTCGTCAAGCAATACAATGCTCGAGCGGATTTCGCCTGTACCTTCGCATGCTGGACATTTTTCATTTGTCACAATATTCATTTCGGGTCTCACGCGCTGCCGTGTTATTTGTACCAAACCAAACTTGCTTGGGGGAAGAATCGTATGTTTAGCTCTATCAGTAGCCATACATTCTTTCAAATAACCGTACAATTCTTTTCGATTGGCAGGTTTATGCATATCGATGAAATCGATAACAACAATTCCTCCCATATCTCTCAATCGCAACTGCCTTGCGATTTCTTTTGCAGCTTCTTTATTAACTAAAAGCGCATTTTCTTCTTGATTCTCTTTACTCGCAATCCGGTTTCCACTATTTACGTCTACAACGTGGAGTGCCTCTGTGTGCTCGACAACGAGGTAGGCACCGCCTTGAAGATTGACCGTCTTGCCAAAAGACGCCTTAATCTGTTTTTCAACACCAAAATGATCAAAAATTGGTTCTTTGTGCTTATAAAGCTTAACAATTTTCTCTAAATCGGGTGATATTTCCTGCACATACGATTTTACTTCGTCGAATAGTGCTAGGTCATTTACATGAATATGCGTAAACTCATCGGTCAAAATATCCCGCAAAATGGTAGAGGCTCTATCCATCTCGCCGAGAACCTTATTCGATGGCTCTGCAGTTTTAAGGCGTTTGGTAAAAAGTTCCCATTTAGAGATTAAATCCAAAAGGTCCTTCTGTAACTCCTCGACACCTTTTCCCTCGGATACCGTACGTATGATCACGCCGAAGTTTGCGGGTTTAATACTTTCCACAATTTTCTTCAGCCGATTACGTTCGGCATTCCCTTTAATTCTCTTGGATATGGAAACTGCACTTGAAAATGGAACCAATACAACGAATCGACCTGCAATCGAGAGATCCGAACTTAATCGGGGCCCTTTTGTTGAGATCGGTTCTTTAGCAATCTGTACTGGCAAAAGCAGATTCCGACTTAAAAGATCGGAAATTTTTCCTGCCTTATCGATGTCCTTCTCAAGTTTCAAACTATTGAGCAACTTCTCTTGGTAGCTGCCGTTCTTTACTATACGCGTTAGCTTGAGCAAAGACTGAACCTGAGGTCCTAAATCCAGATAATGTAAGAACGCATCTTTTTCGTAGCCTACATCTACGAAAGCGGCATTCAGACCCGGCATAATTTTCTTAATTCGTCCAAGATATATATCTCCGACGGCGAAATTGTTATCGGCCTGTTCTCTGTTCAGCTCAACAAGCTGTTTGTCCTGTAGTAAAGCAATAGTCACTCCTTTTTCAGGAGTTGAATCGATAATTAGTTCCTTTACCAACAGCTATTCTTTTAAGACGACTGCGCAAACTGACCGCAGCATCGTCTGATGAAACATAAAAACTCGTTAATGAAAAAATACAATCTATAATTTCCCTGTTGAGAAACTATAGATTGTACGACGCCTCTTTTGGGTTACCCCTAAAGAACAACAAGCTTATTTTTTCTTGTGTCTATTTTTTCTTAAACGTTTTTTACGCTTGTGAGTAGCCATTTTGTGTCTTTTTCTCTTTTTTCCGCTTGGCATAGCTTAATGTTTTTAAATGATTAAATATGTTAATTACTTGCTAAGTTCTTCCACCTTGCGGTCGATGAACTGTGATAGGGTTGGATCAGCTGCTAACTCCTTACTTTTAGAAAAAGCGGCGATAGCTTCATTCTTCAACCCGATATTTTCATACCCTGTTGCTAAATAGAAATACGATTCAGCGTCAGGTTGCAATTCGCTTACGGTTTTGAAACGCTCAATAGCCTTATCGAATTGACGGGACTGCAATGAAAATAGCCCCAATGTTTTGTTTGCTTGGATATTTTTCGGGTCTTTCTTCACGACTTCCATCAACAAAGAAATTCCTGCCATAGGATTATTTGTTCCTGTAACCAACGCCGCACCTAAACCTGTCTTGGCATCCAAATTATTACCGTCAAGCGCGATTGCCTGTTCATACGAGTTGATTGCTAACCGATTAAGCTCTGCCGCCATCGCCGTATCCTGTAAATTCGTATATGCAGAACGATATGAGTTACCTGCGTTCAACCAATATTCAAATTTAGGAGTAATTTTCGCCATTTCCTCATAAATAAAACCTTGCGGTGCGAATTTGGCTAAATCATCCCATTTTTGAGCCAGTTGCTCTAATAAAGCGAGCTTCTCCTCACCACTGCTATCTTTTATCTTCCCTTCAACCACCGTAATCTCTTGCGCTAAATTAGCGTTTATTGATTGCTTGGTAATTTCAGACACACTGCTAAAATTAAAAGGGGATGTTGATTCAGTGTTTGTCGAAGCTGTAGCTCCTTTATCTTCCGTTACCAAACCTTTAATAGGACTCGCTAATAAACCTCCCATAAGGGCGACTACAATGACAACAACTATTATTTGTTTGGTATTCATTTCTTACTTATTTCCTTGTTTAACTTTTTCAACAAAAACTTTTGCTGGTTTAAAACTAGGCACAAAGTGTGCTGGAATAATGATCGCCGTGTTTTTAGAGATGTTACGCGCTGTTTTTTCTGCTCTTTGTTTTACCACGAAGCTACCAAAACCACGAACATAAACGTTCTCACCACCAATCATTGCATTTTTAACCACTTTGAAAAATGCTTCAACTGTCTCTTGAACATCTACTTTCTCTAAACCTGTTTTGTTAGAGATCTCTGCAATAATTTCTGCTTTAGTCATATCTATTTTTACTGTAATTATTTATTTCTCAACCCTTAACGATATAGCACTTTGGGGATGCAAAATTATCTTTTTTTTATGATGTTTAAAAATTTATTTATGTTTTTTTACCAAACAGAGACTTCAGGAAACTTTTAGGAATCAGATATTTATGTTAAAAAAGAAAAAAAACTAGCTGGTTTTCCTGTCAAAAAATTCATCTATACCATTAGTTATCAACACCTTAATCAAGACCTCGTAACACCTCTGCCAAGCGATCTATATCCTCGCGGTGATGTGCTGATGAAAGCACAATTCTATTGACCGGAGGGTCGCTAGGAAGGGGGTAGGAGAAACTAGAAATGAGTATTTTATTCTTTTTAAAATATGCAAATGCGTTGGGATTAGCCACCGTAAAAACAGGGAAACCAGATATACGTCGTACATTTTGAGCCAGCAAGCTATCCAAATAAACAATATGCTCTTGTAACAATTTTGATCTTTCCTGGAAGATCTCTATTCCGTGTAACAACGCATACATTGCAGCAGGACTCGCTGGCGATGCCCCGGTAAAAAAAGGTGATTTTCTAAAAAAGATTCCATCCGTAGTTGAACAAAGTATTGCTCCCGCATCTGTCCCAAGTCCCTTTGCTAGCGATGCAACCAATACGACATGTATATTTTCACGTGTTATATGAGATAGATCTACAAAACTGGCTTCTGCGCCCTTCACACCAATTCCATGAGAGTCGTCAAGTATAAAATAAAGCTCCTTTTGGGGGTCAATGTCTTTGAATCCAGAAAAATCGTACGTTTCGGGGGTCAAGTTGTCCAACGTGTTACTTACAATAATAAAGCACCTGCTGTTTGAGCGATTGATATGATCAACTGCAAAAGATTTCCAATCGTCAAAACTTTGATATGTTGACAGGTCATTCGCATCTCTCCATAATGCAGGGTGCGCACCTGGAGCATACAAGAACTCACCCATGCCTGTTAAGGCTCGTATAACTAATTGTGCCGCTAGGTAGCCACTGGATATGAGAATGCAATCCTCGTATCCAAACCTACGCGCCATCTCCAATTCCGCTTTGTCGTAGATATCAATTTGAATATTATTGTTTCTTGAGGTACCATTGTTTAGTCCATAGATATCAAGCCCCTTTTTATAAAGGTCTATGAAAGCCTTGTCATTAAGTAAACCTAAATACGCTGTACCACCAAAAAAAAGATATCTACCTCCTTGATAATCGATGATACGTGTAGTAGCTCCGGATAAATGCTGTAAATTCTTGTCCATTGTAAATCGCACTGCCGATTTTGACCGCCTCTTGTTTTAATAAAGATGAAAGTTAAGAGGTATATTAAATTTTATGGAACCGGAAACTCCTTGAATCGTTTTAAACCCGCTCTTTCGCCGTATTTCCCATCCGTATCCAACCCCTATATCTATAAGAGAAAAAATCCCGATACCGATCTTTGGTGTAATTGTATAGGGTGTGATTTCGCCTCCGAGAAAAGGAAAAATTAATTTATCACTCAGATAATAAGTAACTCCAAGTTCAGGAATAACTGTTGTTTGTTTTTGCATCCAAGTGAAGTTCGCTCCGGCATCAATTTTTAAATATTGATAATCATTAGGCGCAAAAAGTCCCCAACCTGAAAGGGTTAGAAAATTTCCGCTTTGGAATTTCCAACCGGCGGATGGTCCCCAAATCCATTTGGTCGCTTTAGGTTGTTGAGCGAATAAGGTCCCTGCCCAAAATAGCACTCCAACGATTAACACTAATTTTTTATCCATAGTCGCGACGATGATACATCTAAAATTACTTATTTTTTTAGCGTATTGCTAATTAAAGCTTCGTTCGTAGCGCTTGTCCCTGAAAAGACACCCCTGACCATCCATTTTTCATAAATTCCCGGATATTTTGGTGGTCATTTCCAGAAGGATTATTTAGCACTGAATGATAATGTTCAGCAAACAATTTCAACGTCGTCTGTGGATTAAGACTATTTAGCTGACCAAAAAAGAAGACCTTAGCACTCCCTTGGTTCTCGGTTGCCATATTAACTACACTCCCATTTTTAAATGCAGTCGGTAAATGGTCGTAATGTGTGTCGATAAACGCAATCACCTCCGCAAACACAACATTTCCTAATTCTAGTTCGTTTAATAAATACTCAATTTTACCTTTCATAGTCATCGCAGTACATCTTTATTCTAGACAAAAATACCATTCACTTTTGATATCTGCTTTCTTTTATTAGCCAAATTTCGCCCCGCTATTTTGCGATTGCTGAAACAGATTAAGGTCATTTTTGAAAATTTCGCGAACCACTGCCGCTCTCTTTTGTTTCTTTAACAAGGAGGACAAGAAAATGAATTTTGCGGAACGAGAAAACTTAGAAATGATTCGCGACCTAGTCGCTGTAAATCAAGACCGTTACACGGGCTATCGTTCGATAGCAACTTATCTAGACGAGAATAAAGACCAGCGTGTTCTCGCCCTGATCGAAAAAACAATGCAACAATCACAACAATACAAATCCCAGTTGATACCGTTTGCCTACCCCGAACAGGAAGAAGGTTTTCAGCCAATGCTTGAGAAACATATTCCATGGCCAATTCCCAATAATGGTAGCACCCAACTACTGGGCCAAACAGAATTATTGAGTATCTGCATTACCGCAGAAAACGAAACATTAAATGTTTATGAGTTAGCTTTAAAAAACACGGAAATAGTCGATCAATCTTTAGCACGCATGATTGACAGTCAGCGCGAGGGATTAATACACACGATCGATGAGCTCCGAAAACTGTGCCCGGACGATTCATCTCAAGAACAACCTTCCTCAAAAAACCTCAAGTTCTAAAAAACAACACGAATATCATGGAAAAATTAGATTTAGAAAAAGTAAAGAAACTAATTTCGGTAGAAAACACACCTTGTATTTCGCTTTACATGCCTATTTACAGCAGCGCTCCAAAGAATACGCAAAACGGTATTGCATTTAAAAACCTATTGCGAGAATGCATCCGAAAGATAGATAGCGAGAATCTAACAGAACATTCCCAAATTCTGAACGACAATAAAAAACTTTTAGAAGACAACACCATTTGGGAACGAAGCGCTCGTGGAATAGCCATCTTTTTGTCGAAAGAAGATACTTTAATCTACGAACTACCTATCGAAATCGAGACGATATCCATTTTATCAGACAATTTTTTTATTCGTCCTCTATTTCAAATATTCCAAGATAATTTAGAATATTATGTATTGACATTGTCCCAAGACCGGGTAACCCTTTTTCGAGGCAACAACTATGATATCGAAGAAATCGAAATTCAAGATAAAATACCAACGAGTATGGAAGAAGCTCTCGGCCCCGAGCTAACGCAAAACCATATAAATTCTGCGTCTACAGGAAATGGCAATATACACGGATATATGGAAGTCAGTAAAGAGATGGACAATGATATGATCAAATTCTTTCAAATTGTCGACCAGGCGTTAACACAATTCTTACCATTATCTGAAAAAACACCTATTTTTGTTGCAACATTACCTGAGCACCACTCGCACTTTCTTCGTGTGGCGAAAAACCGAAATATTTCCTCGGTAAAAATTCCTTTGAGCCCAAACGGATTACAGAAAAAAGATCTCTTGAAATTAATCATGAGCCACAACGATACGCTCATCCGAGAGAAAGAAACGAGGCTAATAAAACGCTATTATGATGCATCAAGTAACAAATTAGGCAAAGAACTTCTCGGAGAAATTCTACGGGATTCTATCGATGGAAGAATAGAAATATTAACAATAGAGCCTGAGCGATATATCCCCGGCGAAATCGACGTTGATAGCCGGAAGATACATTCGAACGGACACTCTACGGGAGAGATATTAAACGATCTCGCTAGAATGGTATTTAAACAAGGAGGAGAAGTTCATATTATGGATAAATGTTCGATGCCCACGTCGACTGGCGCATTTACTATAAACCGTTTTTAGGCTATCCATATCTAAAAAACAAGTTACAACGGCGTTACCTGACAAACCACCTTTGCTTTCATTTCTGTTTTAAATGCTTAACTTTCGTTCTTAATTAATCATTCTTAAGAACCAACGATACGTGAATAAAACTAAAATATTGATTGCAGGCCTCGGTGGAATCGGAGGATATTTCGGTGGACACCTCGCGAAGAATTTTGCAGATGATCCTCAAGTAGAGATATATTTCCTTGCCCGAGGCAAAAATCTCGAGGCTATAAATACAACGGGACTAACCGTTAAAACCTCAAACGAGCAATTTACAACTAAGCCTACTGCTGCCGCTGCCAATGCTGCCGGATTCGGTGTTATGGATTACATCCTCATTTCAGTAAAATCATATGATCTAGATAATTTATTGACAGAGATCGAGAATAATATAGGGCGTACTACCGTTGTTATTCCTTTACTTAACGGTGTGGAGGGTGCACAAAAGATTCGCACAACCTTCCCTCAAGCATTAGTCACAGAGGGCTGTGCTAACATAATTGTGCGTCTCCAGCAACCCGGAATTATAGAGAGCTTCTCAAGCTTCAAGTCGTTACATTTTGGTATTCCAAACGTCCTAGGCAGGAGGTTAGAAAAAATCCAAGAGTTATTTAAACGCGCAGAAATTGACTCTACGCTCACTCCTGAAATATTGGAACAAATTTGGTTCAAATTTATTTTTATTTCTGCCGCCACTGCGACCACGAGTTACTATAATGCTTCCTTTGGCACCATAAAGCAAGATGAAAGCGCTATGAACACGTTTCGTAATCTGGTAGAAGAGGCTTGTAATCTTTGTGCTGCGGAAGGTATCGCCCTACGGAAACAAGCTAAAGAAAAGATCGTCGCTAACCTTCTAAATGGTCCAGCTGAAGCAACGACATCTATGCATACAGATATTTTATCGGGTCGTGGAAAATCGGAAGTAGAAGCATTAGTGGGCTACCCCGCACGGAGAGGGGCGGATCTTGAATTAGCCATGCCCTTGTATACGAAAATTTATCAAAAATTAAGTGCAAATATTTAGTTTAGCGCTCCATTTAGTGGATGGAGCGTAAAACCGGCCCAGCATAATGTGGGGAGGATATAAGCGATCTAACCCTGTGAAAGGAGTTGTTGACGAACTGTCTCTAGCCTCTGCTCACCAATTAAACTAAAATCCCACTTGGGATATAACTTACGTGGGATATATTTTATGGAGAAACGAATACGAGGTACATCTATTTCAAAATCTACATATTCGAAATACGATTTAAATCTTTGCCGAATACCGTCCTTTGGCTGACTACTGTAGAGCCTTGCTCACTTCGATCGGAAGATCTGATTCTAGCACACTGGCACCATCAGCAAAAACAGCTCTAAATTTTTGTGCTCTTTTTTCTTTGCTCGGGATTTTATCATAGCTCGGTGCCGTAGAAATCATACATAACACTCCCTTTTGTCTAAAAAACGCGTACATGGCTTGGTTATCATCGTTGATTTCCGGACCGATATACACTATCATCCGGTTATAGGGTAACCCAGAATCTTTAAAAGCTTGGAGTGCGGCAGCATCTTTTATGTGCATTGATAAATACTGCTTTGGATTTTTATTGAGGTAAAATTTTGCTTGCTCTACTGTATGTACGGTAACCCAGACCCAAGCATATGCATTATGCTTACGAATAATCTCGGCGGTCATCTCCATCGGAAGATCTTTTTTGTCTAAATTCAAAATGGTTTTCCCCTTAGCCCAATCAACCATTTCATCTAAGGTATTAATTCGATGTTTAGTGACATTCCCGTTGTGGTCCTTTAATTTAAAATTCTTTAGCTCATCCCAAGTATAATCTTTCACGTTACCCGTCCCGTTTGTTGTACGATCAAGTGTGGCGTCGTGAACCATAACTGCTACACTATCCTTCGTCAATCGAGGATCGACCTCAAATATCGCAGGCGTATGTTCCAACACCGCCTGCATCGATGCGATGGAGTTCTCAGGCATCCCAAGTTCAATTGTACCACGATGTCCGCTGATAATTTGTTTCCCTGGTGCATAGTGAAAGTATTCATACATTTGCTCCACTGTTTTAAAGTCCATCGTGTGCAGCTTTTGTGCACACACGGGAAGCGCATTGACACTTACCCATACCACTAATGTGAAAACTATCTTCTTCATCATAACAATTATTAAACAAAACTACGCATTGAGTTTCAATAAATTAAATCCAAAATTTTTCGCTACTGTGAGCACTGTTAATGCAGAATTTTCCTGTACCAACATTCGATAGTTCTTCAATGGCATACCCAATCGATCGGCCATAAAAAAACGATTAACGCCGTTATGGCCAACGACTAAAACGGTCTTTCCATCATATTTCGCCAATAACTCATCATAAAATGAGTTCAGACGATCCAAAACTTGGGCTCCTGACTCTCCAACTCGTCCCGCCCTGTTTAAAAGAGGATCCTGCAGCCAATTTTTCCAACTTTCTGGATCGGTTATTTGAAACTCTTCTGGCCGTTTTCCTTCCCATTCCCCAAAGTCGATCTCGATAAGTCGTTGTTCTACTTGTACATCATCCGGACGACCCGAAGCAATTTGCGCGGTATTCAAAGCTCGGGCCAAAGGCGAGCTATATATTGCATCAAATTCCTGTTTTTGTAATAGCTCCCGCATTCTTTCTGCCTGTTGTAAGCCCTCATCCGTCAGATTAACATCAGTACGACCGCAATACTTATTCCCATCTGCATTATAAGCAGTCTGGCCGTGTCTCAATAGATATATTGTAAGCATTCTGTTTAATTATAGATAACCTAGACCCGTAAGCCTTGCTTTAAATTCTGCATACTGCCTTTCGTACGAATTGACAAGTTCATCATCCGCGATCACCATTTCGTCCACACTCGTCATATTTTTACAGGCTTCCGTTAAGGAGCAGTAAAACGTTTTTGAAGCGGCAATTATAGCTGCCCCCAACGCGCCACTCGTTTCTTTACAGCGAAATATTGGCACATTTAACACCGAAGCGCGTATCTTTAGCCATACGTCACTCTTACTACCTCCTCCAGCAGTATAGACCGATAGCACCTTCTCTCCCGAAAGCTCTTCTATAATCTCATACGCTAGACGTTCTAAAAATGCCACTCCCTCCATATTTGCCGCATATAACTCTTCTAAACTTAGATGTTCCGGGACGATCGCATGCGCTTGTGGCGCTATAATTGGATAGCGCTCCCCTTGTTGTTTTAAAGGCCAAGCTATCTCGCCCGTTGGTATTAGCTTTTCGGCTGCTGCGTTGAGCTGTTGTAGATCTTGGTGCGCATAGTCGAGCGAAATCCAGTCCGCTCCAGTATTGCTCGCTCCCCCGGGCATCCAATACCCTTCTGGATGACGATGGCTATAGAGCGTTCCTAAAGGATCTTTCACTGCATTATTTGTGACGCCTTTTATAACCATTGTTGTCCCTATAGTCGTATTCCAATCACCAACATTCACAGCTCCAGACGCCATTTGACTTGCACAACCATCAGTAAGGCCCACGGTCACCGATAAATGCGGAATACCCCAACGAGCCGCAAGGTCTGGCCTAAGCCTCCCAACAACAGTCCCTGAAGGAACCACTTTTTGGAACCACATAGGATTTAACCCAAGTTCCACGTGAATAAACGATGGCCACTCTAAATTCTGAAGGTCATAACCAGACTTCAACACATTCGTATAATCGGTGACCCCGTAATTGCCGCAAAGCTTCCCTACGATATAATCCGAGGCGTGCACCCACAGAGCGACTTCCTCCAACTTGTCGGGATAATTTTCAACATACCACAATATTTTCGATATTCCGCTCGATGCATTAAAGCCTGTATATCCGTCGGGAACATTTTCTTCGGCCAACTTTTTTATACGGGCGCCCTGCTCAGCAGACCGTGGGTCACTGTACATAATCGCGTCAGACAGAGGCATATTCTCTATATCCAGCGGTATAACCGTGCCGGAAGTAGAAGTAACCGAGGCGGCCATGATAGCGCTACGCTCAAAGTCTCCTGGCAGGTTCCTTAAAAGTTGATCAATAAGCTCCACGCAAGAATTCCACCATTCATCAGGCGATTGTTGTTGTCGAAATAGATCATCTAACAAGAAATCCTTTTGTCCGCTACCGATTAGCTCTCCATGCTGATCCACTAATAAAACGCGTGCTCCTTGAGTCCCTACATCAATCCCCAAGAAATATCTCTTCTTCATGAGGTTACCTGCTTAAAGGTTTTGCGAGCCTGCTTCCATTCTTGATAAAGTTGTTCAAATTTATCCTGTTCCTGAGGGAAAGTTTCCTCAGCGAGTTCAGGTTTGTTACTTTGAATCCCAAGGGCGTCATTACATACGAACACGCCGCCGAGTACGGAAGCTTGCCTATAAGTATCTGTAATACGAATACTTTTACCAAATAAATTGGCAAGAAATTGACGCAATTTACGGCTTTCCATTCCTCCGCCACAGGCCCAAATATAATCTTGGTCGTGACTAGAGACCTCGCACAAAAATTTATAATTTTCAAATATTGAGCATGCAATATCCCACAAAACAGAAAAGACAAAACTTCCCCTAGTAAGTTGGTGTGATACCGGCGCATTGAAGATAAATCCTCCTTTAACCGATGGCTCATCTTCTTCCGCAATTAATGACCCCAATGAAGCCACACACTGAGAATAACTAATTTCTTCCAGTTCCTTTTCTATAACCTGGTAGTCTTCGTTAGGATAAAAGATTTCTTTTAAACGTTGATAATTTAAACCCGTTACACCGGCATTAGCCTCTAAAATATAATTGTCTTGGTCGATATGTCGACTTGTCCACGTACGTTGTTTTTCGTCAGTCTCGTAGCTTGGAACAAGCTTTATTATTGGAGTAGTGGTGCCAGAAACGATTACAACATCGTTAGCAGAAGGCTCCATACTTCGGATCGCCATTTGCGTGTCTCCTCCTCCGACGACCACCACTGCATCATTCGAAATTTGAAGTTCCTTCGCTATGGCGGGAAGAACTTTTCCGAGTACCGTTCCTGAGGCACGAAGCTCTGGAAGGATCGATTCTGTTAAACCAAATGCCTCTAATAGCGTCTTTGACCAACTTTTATTTTCCACATTATACAGCAGCGTTTCTGAAGCTTGTGAGTGCTCATAGTTCGTTATACCTGAAAACTTATACTGAATCCAATCCGAGATGCTCATTACTGAAGCAACTTGTTCAAAGCGATCAGGATATATTTTGGATAAGCCAATTAATTTAAATGCAGAAAACAACGAGGTTGGATAACGTCCCGAAAGTTTGTAAACGAAATCTTTATTGCTAAGCTCTGCCTCCCAGTTACGTCCACGATGATCAATATTGGGCATACCTAATTGATCATTCCCCTGCTTGTCTATAGTGACAATGCCTTCCCGCTGACTCGTTGCTATGATGGCTTTAATATTAACCGCGCCCGCCTCAGCCAAAGCTGCGGTAGAAAGTCTTAAAATCTGCTCCCATAGCGTACGAGGTTCAAAATAAATTGATTCTTCGTAATTGGTATCGGTGATGTAGTGTACATTTTCCCGTTTTATAGCAAGAATATCCCCTGTTGGGGTGGCTAAGGCTACCCGGGCATTACCTGTTCCAATATCTACAATTAAATAGGCGTCTTTAACATCCATTATTTCTAAAAAACTAATTTTTATTTAATACCGATTTATTCACCAATTGCTTAATTTCTTTATTCCCGTTATGAAAAAACTCGCGCAAATTATTATTCATAATAAACGCATGATGATCTTCTACTTCATGAGTCGCCCCCGCAATGTGAGGCGTGGCAAGCACTCTTTTATTAAGAATCATTTTATAATCAATCTCATCCGGAGGCTCATTATAAAACACATCAAGCACAACTCCACGAACTTTACCTTCTTCAATAATAGTAAGTAAATCGTCTCTGTTTACTACACTAGCTCTCGCAGTATTGACAAATATTGCATCCTCCTTGAGCAGGCTTAAATATTTGTTGTCAATCATACCTGTTGTTTCTGGTGTTACGGGCAAATGAATCGCCACGACATCACAGGTAGAAAACAATTCTATCAGCTCAACCTTTTTAAAATCTGGGTTGGGATCAGTGTAATAAGGATCAAAATAGTAAATTTCTGATGGAAAGTTCACAAGCATGCGGGCAATAAATTGTCCAACTGCACCAAATCCAACCATTCCTACTTTTTTACCAGCAAGTTCGTTCCCTTTAAAATTAAGATAGGAAGTATGTGCCCCTTCACCCCAATTTTTACCTTCTAGCCATTCCTTTCCCGAAATCGTATGCCGTAAAACACTGATCACGTTTGCAATAAACATCTCGGCAACTGCCTGCGCATTACGAGCGGGGGTGTTGAACACAGGAATGCCTAGCTCTGTTGCGGTCGTCAAATCGATATTCGACGGCGTCCCACGACAAATACCAACGAACGCTAAATTAGGGTTCTTCATCAAAACATCCGTCGAGATTTCATCATGCTCCGAAATCAAGGCATCAGCACCCGTCTGCTGTAACAAATCGGATAACTCATTCGCACTGTATGCTCTGCCGTGTGGTTTCCATGGCTTGTAAATTACCTCCTCGAACAGCAGTTCTAGTTCCGCCAATGCGCGCTCATTTTCATAGGGAGCAGTAAGCAATACTTTCATATATTATGTTTTATATTTTATCAAATAATCTTATTATTATGCCTCTCGATGCAATTCATCGATACTGATAAACCTAGTGAGTATTGCACTGAGCAAGTAAAGTCCTGCCAGTACCCAAACTACACCTTCACTACCAATCGGTCCGATAAGTATTCCAACGATTGCCGGTCCGATAAAAACCGGAAGTCCAGCACCAAGATTTAGGATTGCCATTGCGGCTCCTTTATCCTCTTTGACTAGCGAAGGCACCAACGCGGAAAGAGGAACATACCCTGCTAAAAGTGCACCCCAGGCGACCCCGGCCATCATTACCGCCCAATAGCTCGCCCCAAATAGTACAGGGGAATAGTAAAATAAAACTGTCGTCATAGCACATCCAACGCCCCCGAACCACATAATTGTATTCTGCCAACCGACACGATCTCCCACGAAGCCAAATATCAGATTAAAGATGATATTGGCGGTAAATATGGTTCCCCAAATCTGTAACCATTCCTTGGTATCAAAGCCATGTTCAGCCATATATATAGGAAGAAAGACAGGAAAAGCAAACTGTGCGGTCGTATTAATCACACGCACGATACCACCAATAAGTACTTTGGGTTCCTTTTTAACAATTGTCAATCCGTTCGCTAGCTCTTGTAATTTCGACTCTTTGGTTCCTTTACGCTCAAATTTATCCCGGTTTAGTACCAACGCGAAAAACGCCCCGACAAGCACCCATATAATGGAGCTCCACAACGTATCCTCATAACCAAAGCGCTCCAAGGCCCAAGATGAATAATACGCCCCTAATACATTTAACCCTCCTGTAAATACAAACCAAAACCAACCTACGGCAGTCCCAAGTTTATTCTGCGGCACTCGATACGTTATCCATACCATAAACGAATACGCAAAAAGAGGATATCCGAATCCACGAACGGCGTAAAAAAGCAGCATGGCGTTGTAATCCAGTTTTGCCATCCCGATACCGATAAACCCTATTGTACCCATAATATAAAGAACCAGTCCCATCGCCATTCCTCTTCGGGGACCATAACTTTCTGCTAGCACACCTGAAAACCAAGATGAAATCGCGATGGTAATACCGTACACAGTAAACAAGGTAGCTGATTGTCCCATGGACATGCCATGCTCAATTAAATAAGGGCTTAGCCAACCTTGCTCAACGCCATCTCCCATCATGAAGATCAAAACACCCAAGTATCCCCATTTTAGGTTACTCGGCAGGCCGAGTCGATTTTCTAATGTATTTTCCATTGGTAAATTTATATTATAATCTGGTTTGCACAAACTAAATTAAACATTTTTTAATCAAAAATAATATTAAATAAAAAAGAAAATAATATTAATAAACTAAAAACACGAAAACAGCACTTATATGGAGCAAATCATCCGGTAATGCAGCTTTCTTGACTTTTGGGTTTTAACGGAATATTTTTTTATTGTTAAGTAAGCGTTGAAAACTACCAAGCTAACTAGCAATTTTCTATCTTTGTATAGAAACGTAACCAATTAATGGTTAATTTAGTTAGCAAGAGAAGCTCATAAAGAGATCAATCAGTAGATTTTTTACTTAGGAGTTAACTCTTGAATAATAATACTTTCTAGATATTAATTTTAAATTATGAAGACCATCACCGAACGTCACGAATACATTTTAAAGAAAATTAAAGCAGATCACAAGATCACTATCCAAGAGCTTTGCGAAAAAATGAACGTATCGAGCGTTACAATCCGTAAAGATCTCAAAATGCTGGAAGATAAAAATCTCCTATATCGAACAAAAGGAGGGGCTTCGATCAACAATCCTTACGCAATCGATCGATCGATATCTATAAAAGAATCGATAAACTCCGATGAGAAACTTAAAATTGCAAAAAAAGCAGTCGAGCTAATTCTAGACAACGATTCGATCTTGATTGGGTCGGGAACAACGGCATTCGCAGTCGCTAGACAGCTGAACCCGTCAAACAGCCTTACCGTCATCACCCCAGCACTAAAAGTAGCACTTGAACTTAGCGGACGGCCCAATGTGGAGGTACTGCAACTAGGAGGACTGATCCGTCCTAATTCATCATCCGTCGCGGGACAATATGCGATGCGTATTTTGGAGGAAGTCTCCTGCGGGATTCTTTTCATTGGCGTAGACGGGATAGACTTAGATTACGGCATCACCATCAGCAACCTAACGGAGGCGACATTAAATCAGAAAATGCTCACCACTTCACAAAAAGTCGTCATTCTCGCTGATAGTAGCAAATTCGGAAGACGTGGATTAGGAAAGATCTGCAACATAGATGAAGTAGATTATATCATCACAGATAAAAATGTTCCGCGACAATATATACCAACTCTTGAAGAAGCTGGAATAAAAGTAATTATAGTAGAATAATTCAATATCTGCGCAGTAAATAACGATCGAGTTAATTTTATCCCATGAATAATGGGACATATCGTTAATTCCAAACCTTCCTAATTGCGTTTCTTGGCAGACGCAAAAAAACCTATTCGGCACTCCCATAAATAGCTGAAGGGCAGACTTACAGCTATAAATGAAGCAGATATCTGAAAGATAATCTCAAATATAATTCTGAAATTTGTTCTGTTGCCACCGAAAAAAGCTTCCAATGCAAAAATTTAGTTACATAAACCTCTTGCTTTTTAAAATTAATTCCTAAATTAGGTGAACAGTTCAACTCACCGTGGACTGAATATAAATCCAAATATGATATGATCCTCGATTTTCCTTCGAGAATCTTAACGCAAAAAAAACAATAGTGTCGTCTGTACACTTTGAATTATTTGCAAATGGATTCAATATAGCTAATTAATACAATTTTAAACTAAAACTAAAGACTAATGAAACACAACTACACCATTTTCAATCGAAGACCTAGCTAGCCAAACGCTAAGTTCGTATAACTCCATACCGCACGCTGTCTAAGCCCTGCGTATTAGGGCCATATGTTAAATATGCTATCCTAGGGATACTTACGTCCAAAATTTTCGATAAAACTAATTTAAAACAACTCAAAAACTAACAATCATGGGAAGACCAAACAAATTCCATCGCATTCCTCTTTCTCCGAAGAGAGTGCTTCGAAATGGGCTTCTGTTTTCGATGGGTATGCTCAGCATCAGCGTGTCCTCGGCATCAGAAAACACATTATGGAATAAAATTGTAACGCGCCCATTACATGCGTTACAAACACCAGTTAAAGGTAAAATCGTTAACCAAGCTAACCAAGAACCAATTATCGGCGCGACTATTTCAGTTGTCGGAAAATCGATCTCCACACAAACAGACGCCAAGGGTAATTTTGAGATTGAAGCAAACCCCAACGATGTTCTAGAAATCACTTATGTCGGATATATTCCCCAACGGTATACAGTCGCAGCAGGGGCACAAAGTATTGTAATACCTATCAATGAAGACAACAGTAGTCTTGAGGAAGTAGTCGTTACGGGATATGGAACACAGCGTAAGAAAGACCTGACGGGAGCCGTATCTGTCGTCGATGTAGCGGAACTCAAATCCCAACCTGCAGCCAGCGCGGTCGAGGCATTACAGGGGCGTGCTACGGGTGTGCAAATCGTAAACGATGGTTCACCGGGTTCAACTCCCCAAATACGAATTCGCGGATACTCTACGATCAACAATAACGACCCGCTCTACATTATTGATGGAGTTCCTTACGAAGGAAAGCTCAGCTGGTTGAACCAAAATGATATTGAAAGTATGCAAGTGTTAAAAGATGCCTCCGCGGCATCGATCTACGGAGCCCGCGCAAACAACGGTGTAATCATCGTGACGACGAAATCAGGCAAGGAGGGTAGAACCAATATCACTTTCGACGCATACGCTGGCGCTGGAGTACCCAACAAAGGTGCTTTTCCAAAAATGTTAACACCACAGCAGATTCTCGATTACGACAACAAGTTTAACGGTACAAATCTGGAATTACAAGATTATCTA
>NZ_JABMCQ010000048.1 GCF_013179575.1 Sphingobacterium shayense
CGGAGGTAACAGCGGCCGGCGTTTTCGCGGATCTAGTAAATGTTGGAGCATAAAATAATAATCATGGAAACACTAGAGAAAAAAACACATAAAATTGATTTTGATCAAATACTTTCCAAAGTACGCGTCTTTGCTCCGGCAACTGTAGCAAATATGATATGCGGCTTTGACATCTTAGGCTTTGCAGTAGACTATCCAGGGGACGAAGTGCATATGTACCGTGTGGAGGAACCAGGAGTTCGTATACGATCTATTCAGGGGGATGATGGACGGCTGCCCCTCGACGCAGATAAAAATACTGTTAGCGCGTGTGTTAAAAATTTATTATCCTACTTAGGGATCGAGAACGAGCTCGGCGTGGAAATATCGTTGATTAAACATATGCCGATTGGAAGTGGATTAGGGTCGAGTTCAGCGAGTACAGTAGCAGGACTCTTCGCAATCAATACGTTACTAGGTAACCCTTTGTCAAAAGAAGAGTTGATGCCTTTTTGCGTAGAAGGGGAGAGGATTGCATGTGGTCACGGTCATGCCGATAATGTGGCGCCAGCGTTAATGGGAGGCATCACGCTCATCCGCGGGTATAGTCCTTTGGATGTTATCAGCCTACCGGTTCCAGAAGAACTTTACGCGGGAATCGTATTTCCTCAAGTCGACGTTCCAACAAGGGAGGCTCGTCAGCTCATCAAAGAGAAAGTGCAACTAAAAGATGCGGTCACCCAGTGGGGAAATATAGCGGGATTGATAGCTGGTTTATACGAAAGTGATTACAGTCTTATTAGCCGTAGTATGCACGACGTACTTATCGAGCCTACTCGAGCTATTCTTATACCGGAGTTCCATAAGATGAAAGAAATAGCGTTGGCAGCGGGAGCGTTGAGCTTCGGTATCTCTGGTTCTGGACCGTCGGTGGTCGCTATTTCGCGAGGGAAGCAGGCTGCGGAGCTCGCTACAACATTAATTCAGGATCACTTGAACAGTTGTGAAATCGCAAGTTTAAAATTTGTGTCCTCGGTGAATGTTCAGGGACCTAAAGTATTAACGGATTAAACGTCAGAAATGGCAAATCCATCATAAAATATAAATAAACAAATGAAACTATATAGTACAAATAATCGTGACCTCCGCGTATCGTTTGAAGATGCGGTTTTCAATTCTCTACCTGCCGATAAAGGTCTGTATATGCCGGAGAATATTCCCCAACTAGATCCCTCTTTTATTCGTAATATTCAACAATATTCACTTCAAGAAATTGCATTTCATGTTGCGAATGCATTTATTGGTGAGGATATACCTGAGTCTGATTTAAAACTTATTATTGAGGATGCGATCAATTTTGACGCACCCGTTCGATTTCTCGATAGTAAGACAGCTGTATTAGAACTTTTTCATGGGCCTTCCTATGCTTTCAAAGATTTCGGAGCACGGTTTATGAGTCGGGTTATGGGGTACTTTTCGAAACAAGATGATCAATTGCTAGACGTTTTGGTGGCGACATCTGGTGATACAGGAGGAGCTGTTGCACTTGGTTTTTTAGGTGTTCAGGGCACAAGGGTAACTATTTTGTATCCCAAGGGGAAAGTCTCCAAGGTACAAGAGGAACAACTGACGACGAATGGACAAAATATTCGTGCGATCGAGGTGAACGGAACCTTTGATGACTGTCAAAAGCTGGTGAAAAAAGCATTTAATGACGAAGAATTAAAAAGCCATTTGCGCTTGACATCGGCAAATTCTATTAATATTGCTCGATTAATCCCTCAAACATTTTACTATTTTTGGGCCTATGCGCAACTAAAAACCCAAGGAGTGGGCGATATTGTTTTTACTGTTCCTAGTGGAAACTTTGGAAATATCGGCGCTGGACTTTTAGCCTATAAAATGGGACTTCCAGTGAAGCGTTTTGTAGCAGGAACAAACGTAAATGATACGGTTCCTCGCTTCTTGAAAGACGGGCAATATGAACCACGACCCTCTCAGCAGACTTTAGCCAATGCTATGGATGTAGGCGACCCGAGCAATTGGGTGAGGATACAAGCCCTCTTTGATAATGATATAGATCAATTACGTAATGTCGTTTCTTCATATACTTATACCGATGAACAGACGAAGAAAGCGATGGATATGTTATTTACCACATTTGGATATATAGCCTGTCCACATACAGCGATTGCGTATTTAGCAGCTAATGCTTTTCGGCAGGAGCATCCGGGCGATTACGCGTCTGTATTTTTATCGACAGCTCATCCTTGTAAATTTCCTGATGCCATATCGAGTGATGTCTTTGAACAAGTTCAATTACCCCAAGGTGCAGAAAAATTAGGCGATAAGCCTAAAGTGCTTACGTCAATGGAGGTAGACTACGATACTTTTAAAGAGTATCTATTAGTAAATAACATATAGTCTATCGAGGATAGGAAAAACGCAGCTCGTGCTTTCGGTTCAACTGTTGTTTTTCCTATACTTTATTTAACTAGATTGTACTGGTAGTCTTATTTTGACATGCAAGACTGTCCCTATACCGTTTTTGATTAAGTTGAAATCTGTACGGTTGATATCGAAATTCCCCTCGAAAGTTCCTTTCATTCCTTCGCGGTCGAAAGTGAATGGAATACTGATTTCTTTGGAAATACCTTTAATCTGAAGTGTGCCCAGTACCAGATACCCAGCAGACGTTTTTTTGAAATCTTGAGATTTGAAAGTTATCTTGGGGTGTTTTTCCGCATTTAGGAAATTCTCGGACTTGGCATGATTGTTCTTTAGCCAGAATCCTGTAGCGATTGTGTTGACATCAACACTGACATCTATTTCTGATTCTTGAAGTTTGTTTTCGTCAAATAGGATTTTCCCCTCTAATCCCTTGATTTTTCCGGTTACCTTTTGTGTTTCAAAAGATATTATATAATCGTCCTGTTGAATTTTCCAAGAGGTCTGCCAAATGTAAGTGTAAGAACTAAACATTAATGCGAAAAGGATAACTCCGATTGAAAGTGATTTATACATGATACAGCTTTTATGAGAGTAAACAAATGATAATCGCAAATGTTAGCGGTTTTTTGTTTTATGCTTAAACGAGCGTCTTTGCATATTGAATAGACTTTTTTAAGTTTTTTTAAAATTATACGGATGAATGTAGTTATACCTTCGTTGGTATCGACTATTTTTGTACCGATGATTAATATAATCCTTAATAAAGGAAAAGATAAAGCTGCATGGCAGCTGCACCCATGGATTTTTTCCGGGGCAATAGATAAATTAGATGGCAAACCACAAAATGGTGAACTTGTAACTGTTTTTAATAGTGAGAATGAGTTTATCGCTTATGGCGTGTATAATGAAAATTCCAGGGTTGCGGTACGTTTATTGGAGTGGCACCCAGATCGCAAAGTAGATGAAATGTGGTGGCGGAACCGGGTACAACGCGCGGTGGCTTTACGGACTCATTTATTAAATGATCAAAACAATACTGCAAGATTGATTTTCGCTGAGGCGGATTTTCTTCCAGGATTAATTGTAGACAAATATGGAGATTATCTTTCCATACAGGTTCATTCCTCTGGTGTAGAAAATGTCAAAGATATCATCATTGACGAGCTCGTTAAATTAATTGCGCCTAAAGGTATTTACGAGCGTAGTGATTTAAAGTCGCGTGGACATGAGGGACTTTTGGATACCAACGGTCTATTGTATGGTGAACTGCCACCCCAATTTGTAGAGATTATTGAAAATGGTATCCATTATCAGGTAAATATCATTGAAGGGCAGAAATCCGGTTTTTACTGTGACCAACGAGAAAACAGAATGCTTACAGCAAGTTATGCTAAGGGAAAACGTGTACTAGATTGCTTTTGTTATTCAGGAGGTTTTACTTTAAATGCCTTTAAAGCTGGTGCAGCAAGCGTTGTATCGGTAGATAGCTCGGCCTTGGCAATAGACACATTGGTGAAGAACGTTATAAACAATGGATTTGACGCGAATCAACATTCCGCAATACAATCAGATGTAAATAAGTTTTTGCGAGAGCTCGGTAAACAGCAAGAAAAGTTCGATTTGATCATACTTGATCCACCAAAATATGCTCCCTCACGCTCTTCATTAGAAAAAGCATCGAGAGCTTATAAGGATTTAAATAGAAGGGGGTTAATGTTGCTCGAAAGTGGTGGATTACTTGCAACTTTCTCTTGTTCGGGAGCAATGGACATTGATACTTTCAAACAAGTAGTTGCATGGGCAGCCCTAGATGCAGGACGGGAGATTCAATTTATAAGGCAGTTTACTCAGCCTGAAGATCATCCGATACGTGCTTCTTTTCCTGAGGGTGAATATCTTAAGGGGTTACTCGTTCGAGTAGTTTAAACTGAAAAACAGACATAAACCTAGAGTTGTATAGGGTATGTCTGTTTTTTTAGCTGTTTTAAACAAGAGAATCGATTTAAATTACTATTTCACGAGGTCTAACCAAGCCTGGGCCATAAGATTAGCTCCAGCTAATGTTGTATGTACACCATCGGTCGTCCAATATTCTCCTGATGCACGAGACGATGCGTTGTCGAACACCGTTTGGTAGGGGAGAAAGAGCGCATTAAATTCCGAGGCAATCTCTTTTGCTGCTTGTTGATAACCTTTGAAATCGGGGTACCAAGCATCAGTTACAGCTTTGACACCATTAACCCCAAAAGGTTCGCCAATTATTAGCTGAACGCCGGGAAGTGAGGATAAGGTTTTATCAAGAAGTTCTTTGTATTGTTGTTTGTACGCTTGTGGTGTGTTCTTTGCACCACTATCCATTGTTCTCCAAAAATCATTTACACCTATGTGGATACTTAATATCGTAGGTTTTAGTTGAATCGCATCTACATCCCAGCGTTTTTGTAAGTCGGGTACGCGATTGCCGCTAATCCCTCGATTGTATACCTGGATATTTTTGTCTGCAAATTTGTTTAATAAACTGCTAGCAGCAATCATTGCATACCCGTTTCCAAATGCGGATGTATTGTTGGATCTTAATTCTTCACGTTTACGCCCAGCATCGGTGATGGAATCGCCTTGAAAAAGGATGATATCATTTTGTTTTATACCAATCTTTCTGATCGCTTTGGTATTTGCTTCGGTCGCAAAAACATTGTTTGACGCGATTGCCGCTGCTCCAAGAGCGAACATACCTTTCGCTAAAAATTTTCTTCTTGTTTCCATCTGTTAAATAGGTTTATGTTTACCGAAGTTAACCTTTTTAGCAGAATTTTTCAACCGCCTGATTGATAATTTTACAAGCCTTTCTAATCTCTGGCTCAGAAATCGTTAAAGGAGGGGCGATCCGAAGTGCTGTTTCACAATGCAAATACCAGTCGATCATCACGCCTTGCGAGGCACAATAGGAGCTAACTTGATAAACTTGGTCAAAAGTTTCCAGTTGTAAACACATCATTAAACCGAGACCACGAATTTCTTTGATTTTAGGGGTGGCAAGAAGTTGACGAAACAGGTCCGCTTTGCTCTGGACATGCGCCAGAAGATGCTGTTCATTGATTACTTCTAAAGAAGCTTTTGCCGCTGCGCAACTCACAGGGTGTCCTCCAAAAGTTGTAATGTGCCCGAGCATCGGATTATCCTTAATGACATCCATTATTTCCTTACTGCTTAGGAAAGCACCAAGAGGCATTCCACCGCCTATACCTTTAGCTAGCATTAATATATCTGGAACTACATCGAAATGCTCAAAAGCAAACATTTTACCTGTGCGACCAAACCCTGTTTGAATCTCGTCGAATATAAGTAATGCCCCTGTTTGTGTGCACTTTTCACGTAATGCCGTGATAAATTCAGGAGTGGGAATGCGTACTCCGGCTTCGCCTTGAATAGCTTCAATTATTACTGCGGCCGTTTGTTCAGTGATAAGTTCTAAGGACCCTTCATTGTTTAATTGGATAAAGTCGATTTCAGGGAGTAGAGGTGCGTAGGCTGTTCGGTATTCCAAATTGCCGATAAGGCTGAGTGCTCCCTGTGTACTGCCATGGTAAGCATTTTCGGCAGCAAGGATTTGGCGACGTCCGGTAAACTTTTTAGCGATTTTCATCGAGCCCTCTACCGCTTCGGTTCCACTATTGGTGAAATACACCGATTGAAAGCTCCCTGGAAGTTCGTTTAACAAGTCGGTTGCAAATTGCACTTGTGGTGCTTGTACGAATTCTCCGTAGACCGTTACGTGTAGATATTTCTCAAGCTGTTTTTGTATTGCAGCAATTACTTTCGGATGGCGATGTCCTATGTTACTAACGTTGAAACCGGAAACTAGGTCCATGTATTCCTGACCATCTGGTCCGTATAAATAGACACCTTCCGCTTTTTCGATTTCGAAAAGTCGTGGTGAAGAGGAAGTTTGTGCGGTGTTTTTTAGAAAAAGTTCTCTGTTGCTAATCATGATAAAACAAAAGACAAAACTAGCCCAATAATCTGAGCTAAGGATAATATAAGTGTAAGAATTTTGAAGGATTTAAAATAAAAAAAGAAGCTTTTTGCTTCTTTTTAACGATTTCTACGTTGCAATTCTTTATAGAGTAATTCTCGGAAATTTTGTTCAATTTGAAAGAACTGGGATGCTCTCGAATTTCCAATAATCTGGGAGAATTTTTTGCGATAATCCTTTTTTACCTCAAGTTCTCTGGCATCATAAGATAAAACGTCTTTCCGTCCGGAACGGCTAAACGAATTAACACCTTTAGGAGCACTAGAAGACCCGCTGCTTTTTTCGGATTTCAGCGCCCACATCTGCTTACTGTATTGATTATACACAGGGAAAAAGCGTTGTGCTTCCGATTGTGTAAGATTTAATTCTTTAGTAATATAGGCTATTTTCTCATTCTCAATAGCCGTAAAACGTTTAGAATCTCTGGGCTGAGCATTGACATGCATCAAACACAGAAATACAGCACAAAGCGTAACGATTATATGTTTAGAACGTAACATTATAGCGTGTAATTTAAATAATCTTCAATATCGTCATCTTCCACTTTGCTACCGATGCCCTGCGAAGAGGTAGGTTGGTAAAGATATTCTATTATATATAGCATATCATCACTATCCGTTGAAGATGATAAGTAGTTTATTATTTCTTGTTCAGAAATTGAACTAAGATGCGATGAAGTCACGTTGACTCTGTCATGTTCTGTGATTGTTTCATACGCGGTAATCCCTAAAATTGCTGTAACGCATGCCGCTGCGACATATTTTATCCATCCTTGGATATTGAATTGGATTATCTTTGGCTCATTTTCGGATACTCGTGTTTGTGTCGATATCTTATCGGTTACTTTGTTCTTAAGTTCCTCAAAATAGTGAGGGGGTACTTCAAAACCCTCGGTTTTCACCGTCTGTAAAAGAGAGTTGGTAAAAACTGATCCTTTAATACGTTCTGAAAGCTCACTGAAGTAGCCATCGGGTGTTGAAAATTCGCTTCCTTTTTGAAGAACGCTATCTAACCGAACATTCGACATGGTCTGGTTAGAAAGATTATCAAAATAGCCTTCTGGAACTGTAGCATTGAGCTTTAAATCTGAATGCTTTTCTATTTTTACTTGTGATAGGGTTGTGCTATTTAAATGTTCGAAATAACCTGTTGGTACAGCGAAACCAGTGTTTTTAGATGCTAACTTCTCTAAATTAATTTGTTTGGTAATACTCAACGTAAGATCATCGAAATAGCTTGGCGGTACATTAAAAGGATTTACACGCAAAGAATCGGCGAAGTTTTTATCCGCGAAACCGTCGTAATATGTGTTGTTTTCCTTCATGTCTCATTTTAGAGTTGAAAACTCAGTTAAGGTTTAATCGTTACTTGCAAAAAAGTTCTCTATTTTTTTTACTGCTAAATGGTACGATGCTTTTAACGCTCCTACGCTTGTACCTAGGATTTCTGATATTTCATCATATTTCAAATCCTCAAAATACTTCATGTTGAATACTAGTCGTTGCTTTTCAGGAAGTGTTAACAATGCCTCCTGTAATTTCATCTGGGCCTTGTCACCGTTGAAATAGCTGCCTTCGGCTAGGGTTTCTGCTAAATATCCCGAACTGTCATCATCTAACGATACATTATGTTTTTGTTTCTTTTTGTTTAAGAACGTGATACATTCATTCGTTGCGATACGGTAAAGCCAAGTATAAAGCTGGGAATCTGCCCTGAACTTTTCTAGATTACGCCAAACTTTTATAAATACTTCTTGGACAACATCGTCCGCATCGTCATGATTAATGACCATGCGGCGAATGTGCCAGTATATTTTTTGTTGGTATTTTTTGAGTAAATAGCCAAACGCCTCTTCGCGTGTGCGTTCATCAGCAAATTTTGAAATGATTTGGGCGTCTTCCATTTATTCGATTCAAATATGTTATTTTCTGGTTATTACTTTACGGGCAGCCGCTACGATGGCTGCAGCATTTAAACCATATTTTTCCATTAAGTCGGCAGGTTTGCCTGACTCACCGAAGCTGTCATCCACAGCAACATATTCCTGCGGAGTCGGCTGCTTAGTCGCCAATAGCTGAGCAACACTGTCACCTAAACCACCTAGACGGTTGTGTTCTTCGGCAGTTACTACACATCCCGTTTTGTTAACCGATTCAAGTATCGCTTTGGAATCTAATGGTTTGATGGTGTGTATGTTTATAATTTCCGCATTAATGCCTAATTTCTCTAGTTCTTCTCCAGCTTGGATTGCTTCCCAAACTAAATGGCCTGTCGCGATAATAGTAACGTCAGTTCCCTCATTTAGCATGATAGCTTTTCCAATTTCGAACTTTTGGTCAGCAGGGGTAAAGTTAGGAACTACTGGACGTCCGAAGCGTAGGTAAGCCGGGCCCTGGTAACTTGCAAGCGCAATTGTTGCCGCTTTAGTTTGATTAAAATCACACGGATTAATCACAGTCATTCCAGGAAGCATTTTCATTAAGCCTATGTCCTCAAGAATTTGATGTGTTGCGCCATCTTCGCCAAGGGTAAGTCCAGCGTGCGAAGCACATATTTTTACATTCTTGCCCGAGTAAGCAATGGATTGGCGAATCTGGTCGTAAACGCGGCCTGTTGAAAAGTTTGCAAAAGTACCTGTGAAAGGAATTTTTCCGCCAATTGTAAGACCAGCTGCAATCCCCATCATGTTTGCTTCTGCAATACCGATTTGGAAAAAGCGCTCTGGAAATTCCTTGATGAAATCATTCATCTTTAGGGAACCTATTAAGTCTGCACATAGTGCGACTACGTTTTCATTCTGTTTTCCAGCCTCCAGTAAACCAGCGCCAAACCCAGAACGTGTATCTTTTGATTCAGTATAAGTATATTTCTTCATTTTAGTATTCGTATATAGATTATGAAATACCCTAGAATTAATTTTCTGGGCACCGCGATCTAATGCTACCGTATCTATTAATAATCGCCAATCGTTCTAGGAATTTGATTAAGTGCAAGTTCAAGCTGTTCGTCGTTAGGAGCAACGCCGTGCCATTTATGTGAACCCATCATGAAATCAACCCCATTACCCATCTCTGTATGTAATAAAATGATAACAGGCTTGCCTTTGCCTGTCCGCGATTTAGCCTCGTCGATACCTGCAACAACAGAAGTCATATCATTTCCTTTTTCAACTTCAAGAACATCCCATCCGAACGCTTCCCATTTTGCTCGTAGATCTCCTAAAGAAAGGACTTGATCGGTGGAGCCATCAATTTGTGCCCTGTTATAGTCGACCGCTGCAATGATGTTGTCCATTTTGTTGTGAGGAGCATACATTGCAGCTTCCCAGACCTGACCTTCCTGAAGTTCACCATCTCCCATCAAGACATATACTAAACTATTATCATTATTCAATTTTTTCGCTTGAGCAGCACCGATTGCTACGGATAATCCTTGTCCCAATGATCCCGATGCGATGCGAATACCTGGTAGGTGTTCATGGGTGGTAGGGTGTCCCTGTAGGCGAGAATTTATTTTTCTAAAAGTAGCAAGTTCGCTTATCGGAAAATATCCTGCGCGAGCAAGGGTACTGTAGAAAACTGGGGAAATATGCCCATTGGACAGGAAAAACAGGTCTTCGCCTGCTGCATCCATATTGAAGGCTGGGTCATGTTTCATTGCATAAAAGTATAATGCAACAAAGTAATCTGTACAACCCAAAGATCCTCCAGGGTGACCAGATTGGCAAGCATGCACCATACGAACAATGTCTCGTCTTACTTGTGAAGCGATTTGTTCAAGGTTATTGATATCTGCACTCATTTTTTAATATAATGTTTCGATTATTTTGCGGATAAAGTTAATGATTTTTAATCTTCTAGGGGGAAAAAAGCGAAACTTAATTCGTTTAACTTTTAGCGGAATCGTCGTAATTTTAGGTCAAGCAGGTTATCCTAGTCTATTTCCGCAGATCCTAGCTGTGCGACGTAGAACTCTTCATACAAAAAGAGCTATCGACAGTTCGATAGCTCTTTAAATATATTGTCAAACCTCGACAGGATGTTTACATCGCTTCTGCAACAACTTCTTCAACTTCAGGAACCATCCGTTTTAATAAGCCTTCGATTCCTGCTTTAAGGGTAATCGTCGAAGACGGGCAACCTGAGCATGAACCGCGTAGTTCTACTGTAACGGTACCGTCGGTGAATGACTTGTAAGCAATTGCTCCTCCATCTTGTTCTACCGCAGGACGAACGTAGTCGTGTAACACCTGTTGTATTTTAACTTCAATTTCTGTACCTTCAAATTCAACATCTTCGGAGTGTTCTACGGGTTTCACCGCTAATTCTGATTCTACAGCTCCTTTTACAAAGTCTTTAAGCAAAGGCTCAATATCCGACCAGTCGACATTCTCGGCTTTAGTAACCGTAACAAAATTACTCGCAAAAAATACACCGTCCACGAAGTTGAACTTGAACAGTTCTCGTGCAAAGTCTGACTCCTGCGCTTTTTCTTTATTGGGATAATCTAAACTACCATTGATCAATAGCTTATTGACCAAAAACTTCATTGTTGAAGGATTTGGGGTGGACTCGGTATATACGTTAATAGTTGCCATTTTTATTCTCTTAAAAAATCAAATATACATCAAAACTAAGTCTCCTCAAGTCATCTGCACGTCAAACGTTATAACGCAACGCCCGTATAGTTGCTCGGAGAGATTGCTTTAATTTCATTTTTAATATCTACAGACACGTTAAGACCATCGACAAAATTTGCGATTGTTTCTTGTGTGACATGTGTATTTGTTCTAGTTAAATCTTTTAATGCCTCGTACGGTTTAGGATAGCCTTCGCGCCGAAGTATCGTTTGAATGGCTTCGGCAACTACTGCCCAGTTATTGTTTAGGTCATTCTGTAGAGCCGTTTCATTCAAAATTAGTTTACGTAAGCCACGGAGCGTCGATTTGATTGCGATAAGAGTATGTGCAATGGGAACACCGACATTTCGTAATACAGTGGAGTCAGTAAGATCTCGTTGTAACCGCGAAATTGGAAGTTTAGACGATAGGTGCTCAAAAATGGCATTGGCAAGTCCAAAATTTCCTTCCGCATTTTCGAAGTCAATTGGATTAACTTTGTGTGGCATAGCTGAAGATCCTATCTGCCCGGCGGTGATTTTTTGTTTGAAATATTCCATTGATATATATGTCCACATATCACGGCAAAGATCAATTAAAATCGTATTTATACGTTTTAACCCATCGCAACTCGCTGCAAAATTATCATAGTGTTCGATTTGTGTTGTTGTTTGTGACCGAGTAAGCCCGAGCTTTTGGTTGACAAAATCGTTACCGAAAGCAACCCAATCTGTCTGGTTATAGGCAACATGATGGGCATTGAAATTTCCCGTTGCACCACCGAATTTCGCCGAGTAAGGGACTTGTTTTAAAAGGTCTAACTGTTTTGCAATTCGTTCGATAAACACTTTAATTTCTTTTCCCAGACGAGTTGGTGAAGCTGGTTGGCCGTGTGTACGGGCCAACATCGATACCTCATGCCATTGAGTTGACAATGAGGTTAGTTCGGTAACGAGTTCTTCAATCGCAGGAAAATAAACTTGATTAAGAGCTTCTTTCCATGAGTAGGGAATAGCTGTATTGTTGATATCTTGAGACGTAAGCCCGAAGTGAATAAATTCTAAAGAGTCATGAAGGCCTAATTGTTCAAACTTACTTTTTATAAAGTATTCCACTGCCTTTACGTCGTGGTTAGTAACTTTTTCCTGATCTTTAATCCATTGAGCATCTTCGATAGAGAAATTTTCATAAATTTCTCGTAATCGATCATTTAATGAACCATCGAAGTGTGCCAGCTGAGGGATCCCCGATTCGCATAGCGCAATAAAGTACTCCACCTCAACAAGTACACGGTATTTTATCAAGGCAAATTCCGAGAAGTAGTTAGAAAGTTCTTTTGTAGTATTATAATAACGTCCATCTATTGGAGTGACAGCAGTTAGGGCCGATAACGTCATGACTTAATGTTAAAATTAAATTGTAAAAACCCTTGTTTGCAAGGAGGGAGCTTAGCTTTTAAGCTCCTTGCAAAAGTAATAAAACTCAAGCAGAAGAAAGGTAGAAAAAGCCATAAAAAGAAAAACCCGCACGATACGTACGGGTTTTAATAGTATTTTTAGATACGATTCGGATTACTGAACGTTTTCTAATGAGTCAGCAATTGAATCACCTGTTGCAGTGATTGAATCAGCTACATTGTTTAATGAGTCAGCGATTGAATCAGTAGTGTTTTCAACTACAGTTCCTAATGAATCAGCAGCTTGCTCAGTTGAAGTAGATGCACCACCACATGAAGCGAAAGCGATTGTTAAAGCTAAACCTAAAAATCCGAATTTGAATAAATTTTTCATCTTTTTAATTTTCTATTTTATTGAAACAAATTTGTTTAATTACTCTTTAATACCGGTAACCTAAAAAGGTAACCCAATGCTTGAAAAAAAATAAACCCACCTGAGTTCCACGAGATTAATACGCGTATTCCTTAAAAGCCGGGGCAAATATAAGAGAGTTTTATTGAAATGCAATAATAAAAAACTATTTTGATAAAAATTTTGTTACTCAATTGATAACCCGTATTAAATCATGATAAAAAAGATCAAGAACATCGTGCGTTTGTTGAAGTCGATAGATTTGGAACAAATAGAAAAAATTTCCCAAAAGGTAGACCTGCCCGCCGTGATGTCTGCGGTGTCAAAAATGGATGATAACCAACTGAAAGGTGTAATGAAGATGCTTACAGGTAGCACTAAAAAACGTGAAGCGCCACCCATTGATGCAGACTTCTATGCCGTAGAAGCTAAGCTTTCTGTCGAAGAACGTGCGCTACAACTTAAGGTTCGTGAGTTTCTCGAACGAGAAATAAAACCGTTAGTCAACAAATATTGGTTACATGATGAGTTCCCATTTGAAATTATTCCAAAACTAGCGGAGTTAAATGTATGTGGTTATGTCTTTGAAGGTTATGGCTGTGCCGGAGGTTCCTCTCTTATGGATGGTATCATTGCGGCGGAATTTGGTCGTATTGATCCGTCAATTGCTACTTTTTTAGGCGTTCAAAGCGGACTTGCTATGGGATCGATATATATGTGTGGATCTGAAGCGCAAAAGCAAGAATGGTTGCCGCAAATGCAGCGTTTAGAAAAGATCGGTGCATTTGGATTAACAGAGCCAGAAGTTGGCTCGGCGACGGCTGGAGGGCTTACTACAACCTGCCGGAAGACGGAGAATGGTTGGGTACTCAATGGACAAAAGAAATGGATCGGGAATTCGACTTTTTCCGATATAACTATTATTTGGGCTAGAGATTTGGATGATGGGCAGGTGAAAGGTTTCATCGTTCGTAAAGAAAATCCTGGTTTTATGGTGGAAAAAATAAAGGGTAAGATGGCATTGCGGATTGTGCAAAACGGACTTATAACGCTGACTGATTGTGTTGTACCGGAGAACGATCGTTTGCCTAATGCCAATAGTTTTAAAGATACTGCAAAGGTACTGCAAATGACAAGAGCAGGTGTCGCTTGGATGGCGGTCGGCTGTGCTCGAGGTGCCTACGAAAATGCGCTTGAATATACGTTGAATAGAAAGCAGTTTGGTAAACCGATCGCGTCTTTTCAATTGATCCAAAATCATCTAGTTGAGATGCTTTCAAATCTGACGGCAATGCAGACTTTAACATTTAGACTGTCGGAGCTTCAGGACGAGGGTAAACTGAAAGATGAACACGCCTCCTTGGCAAAAGTATTTTGTACTCTGCGGACCCGTGATATTGTCTCACGTGCTCGTGAGGTAATGGGGGGGAATGGCATATTATTGGAATATAATGTAGCGCGTTTTTTAGCTGATGCTGAAGCTATTTATTCTTACGAGGGAACCAAAGAGATTAATTCTTTGATTGTTGGACGAAGTATTACAGGTATCAGTGCTTTTGTTTAGGCGGGTATGTATTAAAAAGGGAAGCTCCATATTTTTGGAGCTTCCCTTTTTAATAACAATTTAAGAAATTATTTTTTCTTCTTTTGTGTGGCTTGCTGTTGGCGCATCATTTCTTCCATTTTTTGTTGGAAAGAGGATTTCTTTTGCGCTTTAGGACTCTTTTTATTCTCTTCAATCTTAGCTAAAATCTTGTCATCGTCAATAAATTGACGAATGATAACTTGAGTTAAGAATGTTAAAACTGCAGCTAGGAAATAGTAGTAGTTCAAACCTGCGGGGAAATCATTTAAGATAAAAATGAAAACGACCGGCATGATATAACCGATATATTTCATTTGGTTATTAGCCGCCCCCGAAGTTGCGTTATTATACCAAGTCGAAAGAAGTGTTGTTAACGTCATCAATACACACATTAGCGAAAGGTGACTAACACCAAAGATAGCAGGAAATGTTATTGGGGCATCGTAAGTTGACAAGTCTTTCACCCAAAGGAAACTTTCGCCTCGCAGTTCAAATAAATTAGGGAAAAACATAAAGAATGCGAGCGTAAATGGCATCTGTAGTACCAGAGGCAAACATCCCCCAAGTGGATTGACGCCAGCGGTTTTATACAACTTCATTGTCTCCTGTTGAACCAACATTGCGTTATCCTCTCCGACTTTTTCCTTTATTTGGTCGATTTGCGGTTTAAGAACCCGCATTTTCGCCATCGATTGGTAAGATTTGAATGTAAGTGGAAATAAAACGCCTTTCAATAATATTGTTAAAATTAAGATGATGATACCATAGCTTAACTTAAATCCATCTAAGAAGGAGAATATAGGTGCGGTAAGGAATTTATTGATCCACCCCATTGGTCCCCATCCCATATTTATTATTTCCTGCAAATCGCCGCCTTGGCTTTTAAGTGTTTTATACTGGTTCGGACCAAAGAAAAATTTGAAAGCGTATTGGTTGTCTTTTTGTGCCGAGAAGTCAAGATCAGCTAGTAGCTTGTAATTTTTTACAACGGCCGAGTCTGTGTCGTAAGTTACTGTTAAGTCTGCATTTTTTAATCCTTGGTCTGCACGTAATATTGCGGAGAAAAAATGTTGTTTATATGCTACCCAGTTTACATTTTCATCTATCTTTTCGTTTTCGTCCTTTGTCTCGCTTAAATAGTCAACTTCTCCACTATTGACTCTATAGAAAATTGTCGATTTATCACGTTCAGATTTTGCATTTAATTCTTTTCGGAGAAGGTCCGCCTGCCAATTTAAAGTAATGCTGTTGGTTTTGACATCCATTAAGTTTTGTATGCCTACGGCTTTTACGTCAAGGCCGAGATTATAATCATTCCCTTTGATAGTGTAAGTATACTCGAGGTATTGCGTTTCTGAGTAATTTAGACGGAAGCTAATTGAATTTGATGACTCCCCAGTAACTGTAATATTCTCACCGCTTGGAACAAAATTTAGTTCGCTCGTGTTGATATTTTCGTTATTAGCTTTAAATAGGAAGCCAAATTGATTGTGACCTTCGTTCAGGATCATCAATGGTTTTCCGTCAAAATTAGTTTCGTCCTTTAGTTGAACGGATTTTATACTTCCACCTTTTGTACTAATTTTAGCAATGATTAGCTCATTTTCTAATGTTACAACCTGTTCCTGTGCTACTCGGGCGACCCCAAACGGTTTGCTAAGTAGTGCAGCGGTATCGATAGTTATTGGTGTTGCAGCTTTTAAAGTATCGCCCAACGGTGCTAATCCTTCTTTTGACCTTTTTATAGAATCTTGCAGCCTTTGCTCCTGTTTTAATTCTTGTTCTGATGGTTTCATCAAATAAAATGAACCTGCCAATATTCCAAAAATCAGCACTAATCCAATCAGGGTATTTCTATCCATTTTTTATTTTTTATTTATTTTTATTCTCAGCCAATTGTCGAGCACTTATTTTTTGTTCGCCAAACAAGCGGCTACAAAGCTAACAAAAAGCGGGTGAGGATTTGCAACAGTTGATTTTAATTCCGGGTGAAATTGTCCGGCGACAAAGAACGGATGATTCTTCAGTTCTACGATTTCAACTAAACCAGTAGTGGGATTAATTCCTGAAGCGATCATTCCAGCTTCTTCGTATTGTTTAAGATAGGCATTGTTAAACTCGTAACGGTGCCTGTGTCGCTCGGAAATTTTTGTTTTTCCGTATATAGTATATGCTTTCGTGCCTTTTTTTATGTCACAGTCATAGGCTCCAAGACGCATTGTCCCACCCATTTCTGTGATGTTTTTTTGTTCTTCCATTAGATTAATCACTGGGTGAGGTGTGTTTTCATCCATTTCAAAACTGTTTGCACCAGCTAATCCAAGAACATTTCTCCCAAATTCGATTACAGAACATTGCATGCCTAAGCAAATACCGAAGAATGGGACTTTCGTTTCACGCACATACTTTATTGCCGATAATTTCCCTTCTAATCCACGTTCTCCAAATCCCGGGGCAACCAAGACTCCATCTAAATCTTTTAACTTGTCGTGCACATTGTCGGTGGTAATGCTTTCTGCAGCGATATATTTTACTTTAACTTTCGCTTCGTTGACAGAACCAGCATGTATGAATGCTTCTGTTATTGACTTATAAGCATCTGGGAGTTCAACATATTTTCCAACAACACCAACATTCACTTCGTTGGTCGGATTTTTTAATTTACCGAGAAATGTTTTCCAACTTTCTAAATCAGGATCGATTTTCGTTGATAATTTTAACTTCGTAAGTGCAGTTTTATCTAATTGCTCACGTAACATATTTAATGGTACGTCATAGATCGTTGGAGCATCAATAGACTCCACTACTGCATTTATATTTACGTTACAGAATAACGCTAATTTCTTTCGAATATCTTGGGTTAATTTATGTTCCGTACGACAGACAAGAATGTCAGGCTGAATGCCGTATTCTAATAATGTTTTTACAGAATGTTGGGTAGGTTTTGTCTTAAGTTCACCTGCTGCAGCCAGATAGGGCACAAGAGTAAGGTGAATCACGAGGGAGTCGCTGTTACCTAGTTCCCAACGTAGTTGTCTTACAGCTTCAATAAATGGTAATGATTCAATATCGCCTACAGTCCCTCCTAATTCCGTTATTACGATGTCATATTCTCCTGTTTGACCAAGAAGTTGCATGCGTCTCTTAATTTCATCTGTAATATGGGGTACTACTTGAACGGTTTTGCCTAAATATGCGCCAGCACGTTCCTGTTCGATTACGTGTTGATAAATACGGCCAGTGGTAACATTATTTGCTTGTGATGTAGGAACGTTTAAGAAGCGTTCGTAGTGACCTAAGTCTAAATCTGTTTCCGCACCATCTTCTGTGACGTAGCATTCTCCATGCTCATATGGATTGAGTGTTCCTGGGTCGATGTTGATATAAGGATCAAACTTTTGAATGGTTACTTTTAAACCTCGGGCTTGTAAAAGTTTGGCAAGAGAAGCTGCAATTATGCCCTTTCCTAACGACGAGGTCACGCCGCCCGTAACGAAGATATATTTACTCATAGCAATAATGGAATTTCAAAAATTTGAACCAAAAAAATGGTGCTAAATCTGCTTTATGTACGGGATACAAAGGTACGTTTTTTCCAAGACTAAGCGAAATTTAAAAAAAAATATCAAGCTGCATCTTGTTATAGATGGACGCTTGATTTCGATGGAAGAGGAGTGAGTGAGGTAATGTGTACAAAAAAAGCTCCTATGTACATAGGAGCTTTTATATTTTGTAAGCGACCGTAATTAAACGCGTTTTGTTCTAATACGGGCAGCTTTACCAGTTAAGCCGCGTAAATAAAATAATTTAGCACGACGAACTTTACCATAGCTGTTTACCTCGATTTTTTGAATGTTTGGCGAATTTATAGGGAAAATACGTTCAACACCTATTCCATTGGAGATCTTACGAACAGTAAAAGTAGCATTAGCACCTTCGCTGTTTAATTGGATAACGACGCCTTGGTACACCTGAACACGCTCTTTGTTTCCTTCGCGAATTTTATAATGGACACTGATGGTATCTCCGGCTTTGAATGCGGGATTTTCATTTCTTACTACCGCTTGTTCTTCTACAAATTTTACTAAATCCATGATTTCGAGTAATTATTAACGATTTTATTCCTGTAAAAATCGGACTGCAATATTACGACATTTTTTTTAAATTAAAAATGCTTCTCAGCAATATTATTTGATAGTCTGATTACAAGTGCGTGCAAAGGTAGTGAAAATAAATTAATATTATATATCTATTTTTATTTTTGTTTTTTTTGATCATGTGTCTGTGTTCCTTCTAAAAATATCTTTCAATTAATGAGCGTTTTATAGAAAAGGATAAAAAAAGTGTTGACATAATCCGGATATCGCCGTATATTTGTGCCACACAAAAAAGGTGATACTTAATCGGGGTGTAGCGTAGCCCGGTATCGCGCCACATTTGGGATGTGGAGGTCGTAGGTTCGAATCCTGCCACCCCGACAAAAGCCACTGATAATCAGTGGCTTTTTCTATTTACGGACATATTTCGGACAAAATTCCTAAAAAGATATTGGTGAAAAATTTGACAAGGGCAAATAGATAAGATTTTATTTATTACAACCTACCTTGACTAGCTTAATCTTACATTTTCGCGGCTAGTCTCGAGTAATTGGATTATCTATTTTTATCAGGACGTCTATATAACTCTTCTGGTATCGTGGAAAGCTTTGAATTTGATAATTGATTGCTAAGTCCATAGAATTGTTGAAAACTCATTATAACAGGACTCCATTTATTTGGATTTACTTTATTAGGACAACCCTCTAAAAGCAATAATTCATCAATATAAACTCGCTTAATTCGTAATTCTATTGTAATTATTTTGCCAACTTGTACCTCATCATCTTTGGCTATACCATGATAACTTTCCATAAGCGCTTCCATTTGTACAGGACATTCCTTTATTCTCGGCGGAAGAACAGTTTCTGAGATCATTGGTGTTAGTTGTGAAATAGAGAATTTATTTTTCACGTGGATATAGCCTTTTTGTAATTTTCCAGAAGGAACTGGATTAGAGCCAGTGGTCAGTGCTAAACGATTAACAGCATCTATTTGATTTATTGATGGTAGATTCAATACGCATTCTCTGGTGCGAAGAATGTTTTCAGTTGTCTTAGATGAGGTTGAAATTCCAATGATCGCTCGCCAACCCAACCAGAAGATGGAAGAAATAGGAGCTATGTTATATGTGTCATCTGTATTTGTGGATGTAATAAGAACTACGGGGGTACCAAAATAAAGAATCGAAGGTTCGCTTAATCTATGCATATTATATCAATTTCAACAAAATTACATTAACCAAAACCAACAAAAAATCCGATTCTTGCTATTTTAGCTAATAGGAACTTTCATCGTAGAGAATAGTGCCGTGGCATATCGGTCGGCGCAAAATATCCATAAAGAATTAAGATTAAAGCTTGGGGAAGAATGTCGTTGTATGTATTTTTGAATTAAACCGAGAAAGGTGCTACTTAATTTATGAAGCGAATATGGACAGACAGATATATAACAAGACTATAAAGGTAGATGGCGTAAATATTTTTTATAGGGAAGCAGGTGACAGTAAAAAAACATCGCTCTTGCTGTTACACGGATTCCCTACTTCGTCATTAATGTTCAAAAACTTAATGATCGCCCTTTCTGATAAGTTTCATCTTATTGCTCCTGACTACCCGGCTTTTGGGTTTAGTGATGTCCCTTCAGCAAAAGATTTCGAATATTCGTTTGAAAATATTGCTTTATATATCGACAAGTTTACGGAAGCTATAAAGTTGAAATCATTTGCTGTTTACCTTCACGATTATGGAAGTTACATTGGTGCGCGCATCTGCTTAAAAAAACCTGAAAAAATAGAGGCAATTATAGTACAAAATGGTAACAATTATATCGAAGGTCACGGGCCAAATTGGGATGAAACCAAAGAATATTGGAAAAATCCGACGGACGAAGCAAAAGAAAAGGTATATGCATTTCTGAGTAAAGAGGGAACAAAAGAACAGTATTTTGCAGGCGTACCTGAGGAACTCCACCAAAATATAAGCCCTGAAAGCTGGATAATAGATTGGGAAAGGCTTAGCAGACCAGGAAACCTCGATATTCAGTACACGTTAAATCTCACCTATCCAACAAATTTTGAACTCTTCCCTGTTTTTCAGGAATATCTCCGTAAACATCAACCACCTACATTAATTATTTGGGGAAAACATGATGTTTATTTTGATGTGGGTGAAGCATATTGTTATAAAAGGGATTTACCCACCGTCCAAACACATATTTTGGACGGTGGACATATGGCCTTGGAGACTAACTTTGAAGAAGTTTTAAATCTAATTGAAAATTTTCTGAAAAGAGGATAAGGGATAGATGAATATAATAACTATTTTGAGACGAATTTGGCTGGCGGATAAAGAAAGAAAGCAATGTATTACTAATGAAGACAGCACGCGGTACTTTATATTTAGCAATGTCATCGTTTTTATTAGAAATTAATGATTTTCTGATATCGAGTAGAATGTTCTTAATTTAAGAGAAGTCACACTCAAATTTTTAAGTTTTCCTTAAAATTGACAGTTGGACTTGTATTATATCGTGTGATTCCGATCAATAAAATAATTAAATTATCAACTATGCTAGCAGCAGTCCACCCAAAGTTACAAATGCGCGACAAAGCCTCAACTAAAGATTTTTACATAGAAAAAATGAATTTTGAAGAAGTTGCAGATTATGGCGACTACTTAATCGTCAGAAAAGACAACATTGAAATTCATTTTTTTGAATTTAAGCAACTTGATCCTAAAGGTAATTATGGACAGGTATATATTCGAACGGATGATATTCATGATCTATACAAAATATTAATTTCAAATCAGGTAAAGATTCACCCCAATGGCCATTTACAAAATAAACCTTGGGGACAAATAGAATTTGCTTTATTAGATCCTGATAACAATCTATTGACTTTCGGACAAAGCATGTAGCCATTGTATCGTCCATTCAGTTGGCCTAGGCAGGTCGTTAGAAAGTTATCTTTGAGGTTACAGACGTATTGTCGGCCACCGAAAACTCGTAATCATTCGTTTCTTTACATAGACGTCCGCCTAGACGTCAAGCGCCAGTGATCTATTATTCAATGAAAATCCTCGAACGAAAATTTCTTCTCTTCCCAACTTAAGGAAGTTGAGGGATGTATTTATGTACAGATCTGAGAATAAATTTGAAGAGACGTAATAGATCTAACAATTGAAGTCAAAATAAAAATACATCCCTTATACATGCGTCGATTCAGCTGTCAACAGGACTAGGTAAATAAAGTATTGTCTCTTGTTGGATGTTGGAAAACGAATTCATATATTTCAATATGTAACGATTTTTAAGTACTGAAAATATCACGGATATAACTTGTAAAATAGTATTTAGAATCCAATTTTTTGTGGACGATTTACCTAATTGTGATTGGAATTCTTTAGTTTTGGTTATAGCTATTTAGGGGAGGGTTACAAAATTATCTTCTCACCGAAGTACGGTTTAGAAAGACTAAAAAATAGGAACGAATAATGAGACTGAAAGAAAATATCGGCTATGACTCCCTGAAATACCTGTTGACTGGGGTCTTTTCAATGTTGCTGGTTATGGGGTATCCGCAGGAAGAACAGCAGAAAGAGAGTCGACAACCTAGTGAGCGATTAGAAGAGAAAGAAGCTACGGTTATGGATTCCATTGATGTCGTACGTGATTACCGGCCGATGCTGGCCGATGCCGTAAAGGCCCGCCGAAGTCCGGATATGAATATTAACCGGGAAGCGATCGAGATCGAGCTACGCCAGATTGCCGCCGCGACGTATTTTGAAAGAAATAGATTCAAACAAGCTTATAACGATGAAATATTGAAACGACATCCGAACGCTTCACGCAATAATATCGATAATTACCGCATCAGCTACTTAGCCTACGGCGCCAAAGAATACGAAAGAGCGGCCTCTATTTTGGGGAAATTGGAAACTTCGGATGCCTTTTATCAGGGCTCAATGATTACTTTAGGACATATTGCGTTGGAAACAGGCGATAAGCAGCGGGCGCGGGATCTGTTTCTCAAAGCAACGAAGATGGATCTTGATCCGACGTTGAAAGTGGATGCACTGTTTAACTACGCCAAAATCTTATACGAATTAGATTCTGTGCAGGCCGCTATAGGGGTCCTACAAGAGTATATTCCGCAGAAAAAGGTAGATCGTGATCCTGATGCTACCAAAGTAGAGAATCCAGAAACACTATCGACTGCAATTTTGTTGGGGACGAGTAATTTCCATGCGGGGGTAAGTTTGCTAGAATCGTTGAAAAACAGGGGACAGAATACCGATATGACCTACCAAAAGGCGACATATTACCGAGGCTTGGAGTTTTATAATGAACGCGCTTTCGAAAATAGTATATCCATGTTCATGAGATCGGAAAAATTTCCAGTCGATGCGAAAATGGCCGCGCTAGCTACGTATTGGAAAGCGGAAGCGATGTATGAGGTCCGAAAGTATAAGGAGGCGGTAGAGAACTTTTCTCGATTCCTTCGTTTGCCCGCCGCACGAAATACCGATGTATATAATTATGCGAACTATGGGCTTGCTTATGCAGCGTACCGCAGCAACAGTTTTCGCACGGCTGCCACTCATTTTGAGCGATTTATGACTACCGATGGAAGTTCAATCGAAGAAAAGGTACGTTATGATGTGATAGCCCGTCTGGGTGATTCGTATTTGAGTTTACGCGATTATAATCGCGCAAATCAGTACTATGACCAGTTAATTAACATAGGAGCTCCCAATCAGGACTATGCATTGTTCCAGCGAGGTATAATTTTTGGATTGCAAGGTGACAATGCAACCAAGCTCAGCACTCTTTCATCCGTTGTAAAGCAATTTCCCGGCTCGAACTATGCGGATGACGTAGCCTTTGAGGTACCGTACACCTATTTTACTAGCGGAGACTACGATACCGCCATCGCAGGGCTGCAGACGATGATCAAACAGTATCCGCGTAGTAGTTATGTTCCACGTGCACTGATGACTATTGGCCTTGTCCAATATAATAAAGGTGAGGCCGAAGAGGCCAAGGCCACTTTCCAGAAGGTGGTGGAGGAATATGCTACAACTGATGAAGCAGGACAAGCTTTACGTTCCATTGAAAACATTTACCTGGATCAGGGAGATGCTACGAGTTATATTCATTACGCTACCAATGCCAATATCAGTAATCTTAGTCCCGCGGAACAGGACAACTTTGCCTTCCAAGTCGCCCAATCCTTGTTTTCTAGGGGGGCACATGCAGCGGCTGTCGAAGCGATCAATGCGTATTTTGATAAATTTCCGAAACCCAGACAGGAAAAACATGCCCGTTATATCCGTGGGGTGAGTCTATACCGCACTGGGCATCCCAAAGAAGCACTGCACGATTTGAATATTATCCTAAATGATTGGACGAGCAAGTATACTGAAAACACCTTGCTGACAGTGGCTGCGTTATACCTGAACTTAAAAGAGTACAACGAGGCAATTGTTCATCTTAAAAAACTGGAGCTTAATTCAGAATATAAAGAAAATTATAATTACGCGGTAACTAACCTAATGATTTGTTATTTCGAAATTGGTGATATGGAACAGGTGGCTAACTATGCGAATCTGATAAAGAATTACAACCGGTCAACCAAGGAGGATATCGCTACGGCACATTTGTATAGTGCTCGAGCTTTGATGAAGGAGGGTGAGCTTACGCCTGCAAAGGAGGAACTTAATCAGGCGGCGCTAAATAGCCAAACGGCAATCGGCGCAGAGGCAAGGTATCACTTGGGGCAACTACAGTATGATAATAAGGAGTATGATAAGGCCCAGAAAACAGCGTTTGACGTGATCAACAATATGGGGTCTCATGACTACTGGGTGGCCAAGAGCTTTATACTACTTGCGGATACTTACGCCAAGAAAGGCGATAATTTTCAAGCGAAAAGTACATTGGA
>NZ_JABMCQ010000049.1 GCF_013179575.1 Sphingobacterium shayense
AAAAATAGGCAAGACAAGGCTATGGTTGATAAATTTCACTTATTACTGACGATTATGGTGAGTTACGTATTAGGTGGGCTTCTTGGAGGGTTAGGCTTTGTCCATATCGGTAATTCTACATTCTACGTCATATGCTTTATTTTAATTCTTATTGCTTGCTATGATTTTTATAAAATCTGGTATGTTAAACATTGGTTTATTAGGAGACACAAGCGATTTTCAACTACATAATATATAAATCGAAAGCTCTACAAAAATTCTCGTCATCGCGAAATAAATGAATGAAACAGGGCTTCTAGCCCCAATGTATATTTCAACTCGAAATTGCTCCCTACTATATGTTCTTCTTCGTCAATAATCCCAAAAAGGAATGAATCGTGCTGCGGGAGACGAACACTGATCACTCGGAAATTAGGATACAGTTAACGAATTATAGCTAATAAATTGGATAACAGAGATATTTGAATACGAACGTCCTTTTCATCATCGAGAAGCTCATCATCCACATGCATGTTCCGCCCCTGACCCGTTATCGTTAGTTTTTTCGTTTGTATGGGCTTTATCGGGAAATCTATCTCTTTACGATGACCCCGACGCTCTAAGTAACGTTCCAGAAGGGGCCTTTGTTCCACCGAAACGATAATTACATCCATATATCCATCCTGAGGATCGGCCTTATTACTCAAGTTTAAGTTCGGACCTAAACACGAAATGTTCATAACCTCTATCAAAATAAATTCAGCCTCTATAACCCGATCGTCCGTTTCAATTTTGAAAGGTGATCCTTCGTAATCTTCGGTTATCTGGAGCAGCTTCTTGATGGCCATAGAAAATTCGTCTTTGCGACTCTGATCGGGATCCTCCTTCCTGTTTTCCAAAGTCCGCAACAACTTGGAAAATAGTCCGAAACCGAATGACTCTAGAAAGTACACCTTCTTGGATAGTCCTACGATTTGGCCAACATCAATTTTTTCGGGTTTGGCATTTCCCCATGACTGTATATTCGTCTTGCTGTCTCTGGAAATTCCAAGCGAGTTAGCAATATTGTTTGCCGTCCCAAAGGGAAGCAATGCCATCGGGCGGTTATGTTTTAGCTTGTTCTTGAGGAGCGTCATTGCCACCTCTCTTATTGTGCCGTCTCCTCCAGCCACAATAATGAATTCCGTCAGAGGGTCTATTGATTTTAGTGATTTCTTTGTGGCCGAAGAATTATTGCAGTTGTAACCAAATGTCTCAATCATAGAAACAAGTTCCTTCTTAGACTGATTTTCTCCGTCGCCTGCATTTGAATTATAGACTAGATGTACAATTTTACTCGTTTTCCTCATGTTATTTAAACAATACTGCTCGATGAAGGTTTTAATCTAAATAAACAGATAGACTATGAAAATCCTTATTACAAATGACGACGGTATTTATAGCCCAGGTATAGCGGCACTTGCAAAAGCAGCGTTAAAATTTGGGCAAGTACGAATAGTAGCGCCGGATGTGGAGCAATCATCCATGGGCCATGCCATTACGCACTCCAGACCATTGAGCTATAAAAAATCTCCAATTACTTTTGAGGGCATCGACGCTTACAGGGTAAATGGCACCCCAGCAGATTGCGTCGCGCTAGGCCTTCACATGTATCCCGATACGGAGGTTGTATTATCAGGCATCAATATGGGACCCAATTTGGGAAATTCAATGTGGCATTCCGGTACGTTGGCGGCGGCAAAACAAGCTGTTTTACTGGGCATTAAAGGAATTGCATTAAGTACGCCCGTAGGAAAATCCGAACCGAAGTTCGAGAATATTGAACCATATGTGAAACAAAGTCTCGACCTTCTCTTATCAAATACAGATCTTGGCTTATATAACATTAATTTTCCCCCCGCACCAAAAGGAATAAAATGGACCAGGCAGTCCATTAGACTTTACGACGGAAATGTAATTCCCGGTGAAGATCCGATGGGACGCAAACATTTTTGGATCACAGTGACTCCCCTCGCACCTGCAGAGGAAAATACGGACAGATGGGCCGTCGAGAATAGTTTCGTTTCTATAACACCGTTACGGTTAGACCTTACTAATGAAAAGGAATTAACCGCACATCTGTAAGCTTATCAGGAGCAGCTTGTTGATAAACAAACCGCACTTTCTAGAATTGTTAATCTGCTAAAAGAAATCCCAAAAACGCTAACCTTAAAACGCTATTATTTTAAGGCTAGCGGAAGAACCTCTCGCCCTTCAAAGCTAAATGCCCTTACGGGATCCACGCAAAATTCCCTCTAGGTACCGAGGAAGAATATCCTATTTCCTTATACTTTAAAATTTATATCCTACTGTCATTCTGAAATTGCGAGGCGCTCCCGCTTGCCAAGAGTAAACTGAACCCGAGGAGAAATTACTCACACCACCCCCTTCGACTAAATATTTATCGAATAGATTTTGTATGTTCAGATTTGTATACCATCTATCCTTGCGGTAGCTTAACCCTGCATCGAAACGCAAATAATCCTCGATGTTTGTTTCTGGCAAATCTATAGAATAGCTACCGGTTCCGCGGTCTAGATTACTATTCATCCCGGCCATAATCCCTAGTCCTTTTGCAACCCCGCTCTGTATCTCGTAATCCAGCCAAACATTCACAATGTGCTTGTCGGAACCAGCCAATCGCTGGCCTTCAAAGAAATTTAACTGTTCGTCGGTATTAACGCCCTGGTTTACCTTAGAAATAATAGCGTCAGTGTAAGCGTAATTAGCAATTAAATTAATGCCCTTATATAATTCACCTTTAATATCAAACTCGATTCCTTGAACTCTTTTTTGCCCAATTTCTATTACATCCTCGGGTCTTGGACCATAAGAAGTCAACTCATGATTTTTGACAATTCGGTACGCTGACAATGTTGTATTCCATCGCCCATCGGCCCAGTTCCGTTTGGCGCCTAATTCAATATTGTCACCTGTTATAGGCTTTATTTCACTTCCGTCGTGGAGATTTCCCTGCCTTTGGGGAAGAAAAGCTTGATCGTAAAGACCATATACGGACGTATTTTTATCTATCGAATAGGAAAAACCCAACCTAGGCGTTACTTTTTTGCTGTTAATGGGCGCATCTCCCCAAGTACCTACCGACATTGATGTATAGCGAGCTGCCAATGTTATGCGAAGGCTATTATCAAAAAAGCCTAATTCATCTTGTACGTAAATTGATGAATAAGAACTATTCATCAATCCTCCCCCATTAAATGCTCTGGTTTTAAGAGGTAATGATCTATCAAATGTTAGCGTATCGGGACGATTCGTATCGAAGGAATAAATTGGATTTTGGGGATCAAATTCACCACCATTTAGTGTGTCTAGCACCAGGCCTGTATTCCAGTCCGCAAAATATTCCTTTTTACCTAAATCGATACCGGCTAATATTCTATGTTTTACTTTTCCTGTATTAAAATTACCGTTTAAAAAGAGTTGTCCTAGCTGCATCTCGCTTTGCGCATCCCAAATGTCAGTTTTTCGCAACATCTTTCCATCTGGGAAGACGTCCTTCGGCCAACTACTAGCGCCAATCTGGTTGTAATTAAAGTAAGAACCTTGTGCTGTTAGTTTCCAATTACTCGAAAAATCATGTTCTATTGTTAAAAAAGTGTTGTGTTCATCAATGTTTAACGGTTCTAATCCCACGGTGGAAAATGTAAAATCCCTCGGCAAAGACTTAAATCCAAATGGAGAAAATAGATAAGCCGATCCGATGTCTGTCATTTTTGCTTTCTGATAGGTATATTCAAAGATCGCCTTTGTGTTTTCGCCTAATTGATAGGAGATCACCGGCGCGATTGTAAGTCTTTTGGAATCTTCGTTAGGTCTAAAGGATGCACTGGAGCTTCCTGCAACATTTAACCGGTATAATAATTTGCCATTAGAGGAGAGCCTTCCATCTAAGTCCAGAGTCGTTCTATACATATCAAAACTACCTAGAGAGAAGGTTACCTCGCCTTTCTGTTCGCCAGTGGGCTTCTTTGTAACCACATTATATATTCCCGCTGGATCTCCGCTGGACATCATAAAACCTGCGGGGCCTTTTATAAATTCTACACGCTCTACAGTGGCCATATCTTCTGATAAAGGACCCCAATAAGATGCGACAATGTTCATTCCATTTCGAAACGCCTGTATTTGTGATCCTCGCATACTGATATTTACATACAGATCATTCCAGTGTGTTTGTCGGCTAATTCCACTTACATTTTTATACAATCCATCCGCTAAATTAAATGATTGTTGTTTGCTAAGGATTTCGGAATTGATCACCTGAACGTTTTGTGCTAACTCTATCAGCGGCGTTTGAACGCGAAGGCTATTAGACGGGTGCTGTTCCACCATTCCGCGATGCCCACTTACTAATACCTCCTTTAACGTATTTTCGCTCTGTCTCAACGCAAAATCAATGGTTTTTACCTCCCCTTTTTTAAGTGTAACCGCAACAGTTTGAGACGTGAAACTGATATGTTTAGCCTTAATTTCATACGTATTAGCAGGCAGGTTGGTAAACTTGTAATGGCCGGACGAGTCAACTTCCAATTCCTTATTATCGTTTAAGGTAATTACGACGTTTTTTGCGGGAATTCCTTTTTCGGTCAGAATTCTTCCTTTGATTATACCCGTTTGTGAGTAGCTGTAATTCAGCGATATAAAAACAATTATACAGGATAAAATAATACTTTTCATTTTTTACTATAAATTTTAATTGAGTTTGTCAGTAGCATTTTTTGTTGTGAACTATCAATGCAGATTAAACTGACCAAAATGGTTGTTTGATGGGGGTGAAGAATTAAAAATTATGGTACTGTAAGGTGAGCTATTAGGTTGCTATCTTCCATAAAATTTTATGTTATAAAACTTATTAATTTCTAATTATTAAAAATCGTCCATCACAAATGTGTGTCGATTTTATCCTGTAAAGTTTATTTAGACTTATTATAAATAATTGCAAATATAGAACGAAAATATTTTTATGCAAGATTTTTTTCTTTATTTTTCTCTAATAGTTCTTTGTGATTCTGGATATCGACAAAACTATTGTGACATGGTATACAGCTTCATATAACGATCTAATTGTGTGTTACGAAGAATACAAAGGCACCTGTTCGTTGGCGGTGTGAATAGGGTTGCTGCGTCGCATAAAAGAATGAAGCGAAAAGTCGTCGCTAAAGGGGAAAGTCAGGAGACTATTCAATCTAACAAGGAAATCATCAGATTTTGCTACTCAACAAGATGCACAAACTCGTTAGGGTTGGTGATCCTGATCACCAAAAATTCATCGTAAAATGTAAAGCGATCAATCGGATTTGTGTTCAAAAGCAAACGGGATTCCCAATGAAAGAAATCCCGTCTGTTAACCTATAATATTATAAACCGGTTACTCGACGTATCCCGGATTTTGAACCAGCAATGGATTTTTTCTTATCTCATCTCTGGAAAGCGGAAGAAAATAAAGTTGATTTTTCCACACCCTATTTTCTTTGGTATTAAACTCTTGAGGCGTATAAGTATAGTCATATATACTCTCATCATGTTTATATATAGTAGCTAATGATTTCCCAGGCTTAAACTTCCCATCAATTTTAACAATAGTCACCTTCCGACCTATCGTCTTATCTGCAATCAACCATCGACGCGTATCAAAAAAGCGCTGCTCTTCATACGCCATTTCGATGCGACGTTCATGACGGTATATCTCCCGCAAAGCATTTTGATCGGTAACTGTGATAGCCGGCATACCCGCCCTAAACCGAATTTTATTAAGCCATTGTAACGCTACCGCTGTCTCACCTAATTCTATAGACGCCTCTATATAGTTAAAAACAGCTTCGGTGAATCTAAAGTAAGGCCATGGCACAAACTGCCTCGCCTGAGCGTCTATAATATTTGGATCCGTATCTATAAACTTTCCTACATAATACCCTGTCCATGTCCCGTTATGCGCCTCTTTCGGACCTTGTTTGGTATCTAGCCCTGAAAACTTAGTCAAGCGTCCATTAAGCATTAAATCGTAAGCACCAGTTTGTATTTGGTTAGCCGGATCCATTGGGTTACCCCTGGGCTTCCAATCGGCGCCATCATATAAAATGGTTGCATAAAAACGTGGATCTCTATTTTTATATGGAGCCGCTTTATGTACCGGATTAGACCAATCGAATTTTTTACCGTCGCTCATCTCGTAATCATCAACAAGAAGTCCGATTGGTTGATTTCCACCCCAATTGTTATATCCATTGGGGCCATTATCTCGCGCATGTGAGGATGATGCTTCGGTAATAAAGTATCGAGCAAAAATTATATCTTTCACCGCTGCCGCATCGATATCCTCATCTTCACTGCCACCTCCCATTGCAATGCTTTTATAGTTCAACTCACCCTGAGCGGCAGATACCGGCCCGTTAAGATCCAGCTTATACCCTTCTCCCGCATCCAAGACAGCCTTCGCTGCTGCTTGCGCTAAACGATAGCGCTCCTGCTGCGACCCCTCGGTATAGGCTAACAGCGGTAGTCGCGCTTGTAAATCAGATAACCCAGAGACCTTTGCCGTAAGCTTCGAACCATCATGTAAATCGCTAGCAGCATATAGCAACATCCTAGATTTTAGCGCTAAAATTGCCAGAGACGTTACACGCCCCTTGTCAAGAGGTTCGTCGCCTAACAACCGATCAGCTTCCGCACAATCACTTATCACCAGGTTCACGCAGGCTTCATAAGTACCACGCTCAATCTGGTAGATTTCCGATTCTTCCGTGTACTCATAGCTATTCGTTATTATCGGCACCCCCCCGTAGTAACGCAATAGCTGATGGTAGCAGTATGCTCTAATAAAATAAGCTTGCGCCAATAAATTATTCTTCGCCGCCACATCCGTGATTCCATTTCGAGAATCATCTCCAAGCCTTTCAATAGCGATATTACAGAATCTGATGTATTTGTACATTCTTTCCCACCATCGCGAAGTACCTCCCCATCCTTGATTTGCACCGTTAATATTACCTGAATTCAATAGCAAGAACGCGTCCGTATGATTCCACAATGATTCATCCGTGGCGGAGGCTTGCATTTGTTCGGTAAATCCCGAATTACTTGCTTCAAAAGCATTATATATATCGCTCACAAATTTCTCCGCTAGCACAGGATCCTGCCAAACTAACTCATCAGAAAACCGGTCGCGGGGAGTCACATCCAATAGATCATCATTGCACGATGTCGCTGAGACCAAGAATAAGACAAGTATATAAAGATATTTATTTTTTATTATCGTCTTCATTTTAAATAATTTACAATAGTTATACTCTTTCGTTTAAAATCCAACTTTCATCCCAAAATTGATTATTTTGGATTGTGGATAATATTGGCCAGTACTGTTATTGGATTCAGGATCCCATATGTCAATCTTGTCAAAAGTCAGTAAGTTTATCCCGTTTGCATATACACGAACATTACTGAGCTTTATTTTACTCAACCAGGCTTCTGGAAGCGAATACCCTATTTCAACATTCTTCAACCTTAAATAATTGGTGCTACGAATCCAGTAGGTATTATCGCCGACATAGTACCTGTCGGATCGGTCGGTAAGACGAGGGTCGACATCACTAGGGTTATCAATACTCCAACGATTTTGATACGTCCATTCTAGGTAATTTCCGATTAAGCCGGATTCAGTGGGGCCGATTCTTCGCATACCCCCGGTCGCTCCCTGCAACAGCACACTGAAATCAAAGCCTTTGTATTGTCCACCAAGCGTTATTCCCCCCGTAAATGTAGGCGTACCATTTTTATCCAACCTTACGCGGTCATCTGTGGTAATCTTGCCATCTCCGTTGTAGTCTACATATTTCATATCGCCCGGCAGGAGCGTTCCGTCCTTCAATCCTAAGGGACTATAATCTATCGTGTTGGCATCAATGGATGCTTGATCGATAAATACACCGTCATATAGATACACCAACCATGAATCGGTCACTTTACCTATTTGCTGCTGATACGGCAAGGTATTTGGAACATCGCTCGAATACTGTACATTATTCTTTGCGTATCCACCGTTGACACCTACATTATAGGAGAAATCACCTTTTCGGTCGGTATAAGTTAACTTAAACTCATACCCTTTGTTAATAAGATTTCCCAAATTTGCAATCGGCAAATTGTCTGCAATGCCCGAACTGATAGGTATCACACCTGGGTTTTTAGTCAATACGCTTGTCCGTTTGTTGTAAAAGTAATCTAGCTCTAAACTTAGTTTATTGTTAAAAAATGCTGCGTCTAACCCGATGTTACTGTTATTCGCCACCTCCCATGTGAAGTTTGGATTAGGGATATCACTTTCGTATAACGTCTGAAACACTTTATCATTGAAAACTCCTGATCCTGTGTTCATTAGTGATAAGAATTTATATTCTTGCAAAGTGCCTCCATAATATGCTTCGGCACCCATCTGCCCCCAAGAAGCCCTTAGCTTTAAGTTACTGACAAACGAGACATTATCTCTAAAGAAATTTTCCTCGGAGATACGCCATCCCGCAGAAACGCCGGGGAAAAATCCGAAACGCTTGTTGGGAGGAAAAATATAAGACCCGTCTACTCTCCAGTTGAATTCAAAAAGGTATTTTTGCTGATAATCGTAATTAACCCTACCATAATAACTCAAACGCGCCCTGTCAAAGACATTTTCATTGCCTAGGTTCTCACGTTCGCGATCCCCAAAATTAAGCTGATCTAGTTGAGTCGAAGGAAAATCCATTCTAGATGCGTAAAACCCGTTATTTGTCACTTTTTCTCGTGTTACTCCAGCTATGGCGGCAATACTGTGAACGTCTTTTAGTCTAGTTTCGTAAGAAATAAGCGCAGATAAGTTTACAGCGAGCTGATCCTCCGCGGCTTCTCTAAGTTGCGCCTTAGGATCAATCCCTTTAGGTACATATCCTGATAATTTCGGGGTGACTCCATCATCTTCAAAGGACACCTTGTCCCAATCATACAGGGTCCAAGGTGTTTCCCACCGTTTCCCACGCCGCCAGTATTTATCAAGGGAAGCGGTTCCTGACACTTTTAACCCTTCAACTCCCGGTATTTTCACATCGAGAATACCCGTGTTCTGCAGATAATCTCGTACATTTTTGTCATATCCAGTGTCGCCCGTTGTGATAACCACTGGGTTAGCTCCATTCTCAAGATCTGGCCCCGGAAGTCCGTTCGGCCAGGTTGCAATATTAATAGGGAGTCCACGAATCAAGGATCGAAAAATCGTCTCAGCATTTCGTGTAGGAAAGTTTCGTGATTCTTCTCTACCCGTTATTGCTAAGCGGGCAGTAACATAGTCGTTTAATTTAAACTCAAGGTTTGCTCGCAAATCATACTGTTTGTAGAAGGTTGCAGAATTTTTATAATTGGCATCTTGGTTTAAGTATCCCAACGAAATCAAATATCTGGTTTTCTCAGTTCCGCCTGTCAATTGCAAATTATGTCGCTGCTGTGGCGACCAATTCTTTAGCGTAGAGGAGAACCAATCCGTGTTCGGGTAACGAAGAGGGTCTGAACCATCTGCATACTTCTGCCTTTCTTCTGGCGTGTATACAGGTTCAATATTGCCTGAGGCACCATCATAGACTCCTGTGCCTGTATTAAACGCATTCCAGATATCGTTCCATTTACTAGGATCTTGCGGATAGACTCTGGTAACTTCGTTAATAATGGAAGTATACTGTTCTGAATTAGCCATTTTCGGCGTGCGGGTGGGGCGACCTATTCCGACGGTTACATCATAGGATAAAGCCGGCTTACCGACTACTCCCTGCTTTGTCGTAATAAGAATTACACCGTTACCTGCCCGGGACCCATAGATCGCGGCAGATGCATCTTTTAAAACAGATACACTTTCTACATCATTGGGATTAATTCTATCCATTCCACCTGCTCTTTGAGGAACACCATCAATTACAATAAGTGGATCACTATTTCCCCCAGATAGCGAGTTAATCCCGCGTATGCGAATACTGGACCCATCTCCGCCTGGCTCACCACTAGATTGCATCGCCGTCACCCCTGGTAACCGTCCCGCGAACGAATTTGAAAGGTTTATAGATGACGATTTGGCAAGCTCCTCCCCTTTAACTGTGGCTATAGCCCCCGATACGACAGCTTTTTTCTGTGTGCCATAACCGACCACGACGACCTCTTCGATTTCGCTGTCGTTCGACAACGCAACATCAATTGTCTGCTTCCGATTGACATCTTGTGTCACGGTGGTCATTCCGACAGTCGAAAATCTGATCTGCGCATTTACTGGCACCTTTTGGAGTTCATATCGGCCATTTTCATCGGTGGCCGTCGCAAGGCTGGTTCCAACAATAGATACAGTCGTTCCGACGATTGGTTCATTCGTTTGTTGATTACGTACGGTCCCTCTTACAGTAATCGTCTCTTGAGCAGTTTTTGAGATAAGGTGTTCGGCATTTAAACTACGTCCATAGTTTTCCATTGGTGAAAAACTGAGACTGATAAAAGCCGCTCCTCCAACCCATAAAAACCTTCTCAAATCAGTTTTTAGACATGATTTTCGATTCATAATAGTTATTTATAAATTTAGTTTAAGTTATTTGAAGAATAGAGTTACACCCTATACATCATAATTAAATAGCTTGATTATTAGCGTGCGCCAAAAGTAAGTTTTTAATTGTTGGTGAGCAAACTCCGGCTACCAATGCCTATGCAGTGCACAGCGATTTTTCGACAGTTTATTCGATTTTAATCGTTTATCCCCGCCGGATTCTTAAGGTTTGCTCAAGATTCAAACTATCTGTTTAGTTAGGCTAAACAGAGCTCCACGCTTCAGCTAAATCGTTTATATCGTTGCCCACGAATTGTAGAAATTCCCTATGTGTAGAAGAAGATTCGTCATAAATAACATACTATAAAAGTTACAAAAAAAGCGAGGTCCAACATCGAACCTCGCTCTTTTGTAACTTATTTATCTTGATAAAGGTTTTTTTAAGAAAACCCTATTTGCCGAGCTTGAAAACCCCGCATTGCGTGAAGAACCCCGCTGCACAGAGCTCGCTCCTGTGTTCAACTATCGCTATGATTTCCAGCGGCGGATATTAGATACTAATAGCCGTCATTCTGATACATCTTCTCTGGATTCAGCTTCACCTCATCAAACGGAATTGGGTAATACCTATCTTTGGTGGTAATATTCGATATTTTAGCATTACCATAATCGCCCTGACTCTTCTTTTTAAAATAGGCAACCAAACTTTCTGCATTATAATTACGAATTAAATCGAACCAACGCTGATTCTCAAATGCTAACTCCACACGTCGTTCATGCAAAATAGCGTCTTTCAATGTCGGATATTTTGATTTATATTCTGATTGAGCAATCGATTCTTGGTAACTAGGAAGTCCAGCACGTTCCCGAACTTCGTTTAATAACGCGATCGATTCTCCTTCTTTACCTAAATTCATTTTCGCCTCAGCCAAAAGAAGCATAACATCCGCGTACCGGATCAAGATCCAGTCGTTTCCACCCCAACCGTTGGTCCCTGCCGCATCACTAAGATCTCTAAATTTAGTTATATACCAATCGTTAACTTGCGGATCGTTAGCGAACTTTACAGAGAATGTCTTACGAATATCGTCTGCCTCATAATCTTTTACGAGATCAAGTTTAGCAACCTGCCCTGAACCCGTGGATTTAAATTGCGAATTTACAAATTCACCTTTCGCTTGGTAATTTCTGGCAATACTTGAGCTATACGTTTGATCACCTTGTAAATATTGAACTTGAAACACAAGTTCCTTACACGTGTTTTTTTGTTCAACATCAAACACGTCTTCATAAGGTATCTCGGTAAGCTTTCCGAATGCCCGCATCCCGTATGATGCGCTTAGGTGCTCTTCAGCTTTACCAAAGTAAGTTTGCTGATCGGCGCCCGCCAACGTTGATCCCATTGTCAGATAGACCTTACCTAGGATAGCATGCACGGCAGCTTTAGACGCCCTCCCCACAGCATACTCATGCTGTGTATCCGGTAGATCGCTATTCAATGCCTCTGAAAGGTCTTTTACGATCTGATCATAGACAACGGCTTCTTTCTCGCGATAGGCGAGCTCTTCGCCTTGCTCCTGTGTGGTGATCTCGACAACCGCCAAAGGAATATCACCGAATTTCCTAACCATATCGAAATACAATAAGGCACGTACGAATTTTGCTTCCGCTTTATAACGCTCCTTGAGAGCTTCTTCTCCAAAGGTTACCTTATCAATGTTTGACAACAACACGTTACAACGCGAGATGGCGTCATACATTGTCGACCAATGTGTTTTCAGGTAAGTGTTACTCGGCAGTAAAGAAAAGTCGTTAAACTGAAACGGCTCTCCCGCGTTTGACTGGTTATCATCCCGACCTGCATTATCTGAGCGTTCTTCGTTATAAAGTGTACTTCCTTCACCGGTAGTACTTCCCGAACGCAACGCCTGATAAAGACCGTTTACAGCTAGGAGCACATCGTTCTCCGTTTTAAAGTAGTTCTCAATGGTTACTGCATTTGGATCTTCCTGATTCAAAAAATCTTTTGAACAAGAAGTTAACGCAAATATCGCTAGGGGTATTAAATATCTTTTTTTCATGGCTTTCAATTTTAAAAAGTAACTTTTAAACCGAGATTGAATGATCGAACAAGAGGATACAAGCCGTAATCTACTCCCGGAGTTAAGTTGCCTCGTTGGTTATAATCAGGTTCAGGGTTATAACCTTTATATTTCGTAAATGTGAATGGGTTATCAACGCTTGCATATATTCTTACACCCGACAACGTCCATTTATTTACCGTCTCTGCGGGAAGCGTATAACCCACGATGACGTTTGTCATTCGCAAGAATGATCCATCTTGAAGGTAGAAACTTGATAACCGAGTGGAATTACTTTGTGTCCCCCCACGAGATGCTCTATACACGCTTCCGTTACCAGGGTTCTCAGGAGAACGGTAACGCTGGGCTACATCAGCATATTGATTTCCTGACCCTTCCATGTTGTACAAATAATAATCGTATCCGTCAAGCACTTGGTTGCCCTGTGAGCCGTTGAAGGAAGCGCGTATATCGAATCCTTTATACTGCGCATCGAAAGCGAAACCATAGGTAAAATCGGGATGTGGGTTACCGATTACCCTTTTGTCGTCATCATTCACTATTCCGTTCCCGTCAACATCTTCAAAGTATAGATCGCCAGGCTGTAAAGGTGTCGAGGATGCTGCCGAAGGCGCCACCAAATTATAATTGTTTTCATCAGCAATACCCAGCACCTTAAAACCATAGAACATCCCAATTGGGTCACCTTCCTGTGTAATGTGTGTGAGGTACGAACGCTCCGCACCATTAGTAAGAATGGTTGAAGCACCGCCTAGATCAAGCACTTTGTTCCTGTTAACATTAATATTCCCACTAGCACCTAAACGAAAATCTTCCTTACGAATTATTGTTGCATCGACCTGCACATCGAATCCTTTATTCTCAACTTTTGAGTTTGGTAAGTTGGTAAGAATTGTCGTCGCGCCTGTTACCGCAGTAATTGGCTGATTGAACAAAAGGTTGGTAGACTGGCTCAAATAGAAGTTAGTCATAACATTCACCCGGTTACGTAAAATCCCGAAATCCAAGCCAACATTTGTTTGAGAGGTTTTTTCCCAACCAAGGTTCGGATCACGAAGATCGTCCGGCCAATATGCCGTCGAAACTTTATCACCGATAACGACACCTCCTGGCGTATTATAGGTTGTTATAGCGTTATAATCTCCGATGTTGTTATTACCGCTCATCCCCCAACTCGCGCGTAGTTTCAAGGTTGATCCTTGGCCTAGCCAGGCGTTGTAGAACTCCTCGTTAGACAGGGTCCAGCCAGCTGAAACAGAAGGAAATGCACCCCACTTACTATTTGGACCGAAACGTGAAGAAGCATCGCGGCGGTAAGACGCAGATACAAAATATTTACGATCATACGAATAGTTCACCCGACCGAAATACGACATCATCGTTGTGGTACGTTTATACGTATCGCCAGGCAGCAGGGTAAAGTTTGAAGGATCGGCCCCCTTATCTGTGATTTCTCCAATCGCATCGTTTTGAAAACCTCGGGCACGAACACCCATATAATCGAGATCCGTTTGCTGGGCTGAATAACCAAGCAGCCCCATAATATCGTGTTTCTCAGCAAAAGTCTTATTATAATTCAATGTCGCCTCTAAGAGCTTGTCAAGCGAACTTTTTGTCATAGCATCAGCGTATGCAGCAGCCTTAGCATTATCAGAATATGGCTCATAGTTTCCGCTTGAAATACTCGTCGGACGATAGTAATCGTATTTTTCGTCGTATGTGGAAAGCCCTCCATTAAGCTTAAAGTTCAGCCCTTCCATTAATTTAAAGTCGGCAAAAGCATTATATAGACCTCGCTTACCCTTACGATTGTTTTTTACTTTTGTAACATATGCCAGCGGGTTTTCAGGGTTCTGAATACCGTAGTTATTCGCGGACAAACCCGCCATTCGGTATTGTGCATATGTCCCGTCTTCATTGTACGCCGGCAGAGTAGGCAAGTAAATTAAAGCGGCCATCGAAGGGCTAGAATCGTAACGACCCGTTGTGACCTCATCGTTATCGTTATATGTAAATGAAACGTTAGCACCAAATGTTAACCAATCGGTGACTTTGGAATCTATGTTCGAGCGGAAGTTAAACACTTGTTGACCGGTACCGAGCATTATACCTTCTTGATTTTGATAGGATCCACTTACAAAATACCGGTTCTTTTCATTACCTCCTGAAATGGAAAGATTATGTCTTTGGAAGGGAGCATTTCGATATAATTCATCTTGCCAGTCAGTGTCATACTGCGCTTCTTTTGCCTGGCCTGTCGAAAAATCATAATAGTCTTCTGGAATAGTAACGGAACCAGCATTCTTAACATTGGCAACACGAGTTTCATTTGAATGAAACCGCATATCGTCCGTCCAGGTTTCACCCTTATCAATCATAAGATCCTTATAAGTATTATTACGACCGTCAATCAAAAGATCGATAAACTCTTCGGAATTCAATAAGTCGATTTTCTTAGAAAGTTGACCAAACCCGCCAAGCACTTCGTAATCAATATTATTCTTACCTTGTTTACCACGCTTAGTTGTGATGAGTACGACTCCTCCGGCAGCACGCGATCCATAAATAGCGGCTGAGGCAGCATCTTTCAATACATCGATCGATTCAATGTCGTTTGGATTGATATTTAAGTTGTTTCCTGCGGGATAACCGTCGATAACATATAAAGGATCTGAACTAGCATTGATGGACCCCATACCTCGTACACGGATTTTGGTACCATCATAGGGAGCCCCACTCGTTTGGGATACCTGAACACCCGCAACCTTTCCAACTAATGCCTGGGAAAGTTTTGGAGAAGTGATATTCAATTCATCCGCCTTTACGCTCGCAATAGCACCTGTCAGGTCTGATTTACGAATTTTTTGATAACCTATTGAAATTTCAATTTCTTCAATTGCATTGGAAAGACCAACCAAAGTAAATAAGTTTCCCGCCTCTTTTGAAACGGTCTGGACTTGGGTTTCAAAGCCAACAAAAGAAACTTGTAATTGATCGCCTATCTTCGATGAAATTTTGAAGTTGCCATATTCATCCGTCTGCACCGATGAACTGCTCGTTAAATTGGTGATTGATGCTCCTCGAATCGGGTTCCCATCAGCGTCTACGACTCTGCCGGTTGTCTGTTCTTGATTGACCGCAATAATGTGAGTCGAATCCACGGCGCCGTTTGCCTGGCTCGCACTGGGAGCTATTGCTAGGGCACTAAGGAGCCAAAAAAGCTTCGTAAAGTTAGATTGCATATATTTTTCCTTTTTTTGATAGGTAAAAAACTAATGCCGCAATGTTAGCAGTCTAATATTACGTGAGTATTAAGCCTATGTTATGATACGAGGTAAAGGCAATGCTATAAAAATTCGTATCAAAAGAGAAATATCAACCCTTAGAAATATAAGAGTTGTACGGCAATCATCTGTGTTAATCGATCATTGCCGCATGCCCTCAATAAATAGTTTTTGATCCGGCCTAGAGCCGAGTAAAAAAGGAAAAGATGCCATCAAAATGGCGTATCGCTATCCAGCAATTCTAAGATAATCCGATAGGTATAATTAAGATCTTCTTGTTTTACACAGTAGGGAGGTAGAATATATAAAACATTACCAAGCGGTCGTAGTAATATTCCTTTATCCATAAATGTATCGAACAACTTCGCTTGGATCGCATTAAAATAACCCGAGCTTCCTTCTGTGTTCCACTCAAAGGCGATGATAGTCCCCGTCATCCTAACATTTAACGCATTTTTCCTACAGGATAGCTGTCGAGAAAATCCCATGTGACTTGCTTCTATCTTTTTAATATTCTCCAGTGTTCCAGGCTCCAGCAATAAATCCAAACTTGCCAGCGATGCCGCGCATGACACGGGACTAGCAGTAAAGGAGTGTCCGTGGAATAAGGCTTTGGTCTTGTCCTCCGAATAAAAGGCGTTATAAATTTCTTCCGTACAGCTGGTGATACCCATCGGCATCGTTCCTCCAGTCAGACCTTTGGAAAAACACATCACGTCGGGCATTTCCTGTAACTGATCGGCGGCGAACAGAGTACCCGTGCGGCCAAAACCTACAAACACTTCATCCTGAATCATTAAAATTCCTAGCGACCTACAATGTTGCATAAGTTCCGTGAGGTCCTTCGCATGGTGCATAAGCATCCCCCCCGCCCCCTGAACCAATGGTTCATAAATAAAACAAGCCAATTCATCTGCGTTTTCGGTAAGAAACCGTTTTGTCGCTAATAGATTTTGTTGATTTGGCGCCTCTATAAAAAGCACATCGAAAAGCATATCCGAAAACGGGGCAGTCCAATGTCCGCGTTCGCTTACTGACATCGCACCGAAAGTGTCACCATGGTAGCCCCCCTTAAAAGCCACAATCTTGGTCTTTGGGCTACCGATATTCTCCCAAAATTGGATACACATCTTAAGCGCAACCTCTACTGCGGTAGATCCGTTATCTGTGTAAAAGATTTTCCGTTGGTTGTTCGGTAGTAATTCCAAGAGCCGCTCCGACAAGGTAATGGCCGGTTCATGGGTAAAGCCTGCAAATATTACTTGCTCCAATTTACAGAGCTGCTGATAAACTTTTTCCGCTATATAGGGATGCGCATGTCCATGTAAAGTCACCCACCAAGAACTTACCATATCTAAATATCGCTTCCCATTGGCATCATATAAATACGCCTGTTCACCTTTCACAATAGGCAAATGAGTCGTTGTCTTCATTTGGGAGTAAGGATGCCAGTTGACGGCCACATCACGCTCTATCCATTGTTGCTGCACAAACCCTCCTTTTCTAATACCATCGGTTTCAAACCTAATTCGTACAGCATGTTCATGTCTTCATCCACGCCAGGATTTGGGGTAACCAGTAACGTTTGCCGCTCACCAGTGAATATCGAGTTCGCCCCGGCCATGAAACACCAAGCCTGTTCTGTGTTGTCCATCTCAATCCGTCCCGCGCTGAGACGCACCATAGAGGCAGGCATCACAATTCGTGCTGTAGCTATCGTTCTTACCATATCCCAGACATCGACTTTAGGCATCTCCGCTAGAGGTGTCCCAGCCACCCGTGCGAGGGCGTTGATAGGAACAGATTCCGGGTGTACCTCCATATTGGCGAGCGTCCTAAGCATCGAAATACGATCCTCAACACGTTCGCCCAGTCCGATAATCCCGCCCGAACAAACTGTTATCCCTGCCTTTCGTACGTTATTGATTGTCTCTAACCGGTTATCGAATTTCCGCGTGGAGATAATCTCATCGTAAAACTCTTCCGAGGTGTCTAGATTATGGTTGTATGCATACAAACCGGCTTGTTGCAAACGAGCCGCCTGATCGGAGCTAAGCATTCCCAGGGTACAGCAAACCTGCAACCCCATGGCATTCACCTCTTCGACCATCTCAATCACGCGGTCAAAATCCCGATTGTCCCTGACCTCGCGCCAGGCAGCGGCCATACAGAATCTGGTGGATCCGCTCTCCTTAGCCTTCTTTGCATGGGCTAAGACTGTCTGGATAGGCAGCAGCGCTTGAACTTTAATATCTGTGTGATAGCGAGCCGCTTGTCCGCAGTAGGAACAGTCTTCAGGACATCCTCCAGTTTTCACTGAAAGCAAGGTCGAGATCTGCACCTCTTGAGGGTTATGCCAACAGCGGTGCACCGTAGCCGCTTGATATACAAGCTCTAGTAAAGGGCGATTATAGATATCTAAAAGCTCCTGTTTAGACCAGTCGTGTCGTAGTAATTGTTTTTCCATTTCTGTTAGTGTTCAATTTTTAATTCCTGCAGGGCGTGCTGCAAACCGAATGCGTCCACAGACGTTAAGTGGGGTATTGTAATAATTTCAGCTTCGGCCGGTTTGCGTGCCGTTAAGATCCGTCTGGTGGATTTATTAAAATTGCCGTTGAGTACGATATACGCCACGGGGATACCTCGGTTTGCTAGACTCTCGAAGGATAGGAGGCTATGATTAATACTCCCCAAATAGTCCGAACAGACTATAATCGTTTCCAAGGATAGATGCTCAATCAGGTCGATGATTAATTCATCCTCATTTATGGGCACGTGAAGACCTCCCGCCCCTTCGACGATTAGATTGCCCGCGGGATTGGGCAGCTGAAAATCGGCTACTTTCATCGCTATCCCATCGAGGCTGGCAGCGTAGTGAGGAGATGCTGGGGTGATCAGTTTGTATCGCTCCGGAAAAATTCTTACTTGATCTCCCAATAATTGGCGAACCGTCATGCTATCGGTATTATCCAAATCTCCCGATTGTATGGGTTTCCAGTAACACGCGTCCCAAAGCTTGGTCAGCACGGCAGCAACAATAGTTTTCCCTACTGATGTACCAATCCCTGTTAAAAAATATTTCTTATCCATTGATGTTTTGTTTCAAAATAGTGCCCAATAGCTCAATTTCTTTTCGATTGTTAAACGCGTGTAAAGATATCCGGACGCATTCCTGCCCTATGGAAACTGTAGGAGATTTTATTGCGTAGCTCCTTATTCCATTTTCTTGTAAGCTTAAAACGGCACGATCAAGAGCCGTAATATCAGGAAGCCGAATCGGCTTAATCGGACTCTTTAATGGTGCCGCGCAGGGCAATTCCAAAGCGTTAAACCAAGCAATCGACGAATCCAGCTTCTTTCTTTGAGCCGCACCGTGTCGGTCAAGAAATTCATATGATTTACGGATTGCTAATGCGTGAAAATCAGATAACGCCGTACTATATATAACTGGAGAAGCATAATTAGCCAGATAATTAACCAGCGTACCAGATCCTAAAATTGCTGCCCCTGACAGTCCCATTGCTTTACCATATGTCACAACACTCGCAAATACTGCTTTTTGCAGATTTAACTTTTCCAGTAGCCCTAGGCCAAACGTTCCGATAGCGTGAGCTTCATCGACAATAAGCGCAGCGTTATACTCTTGAGCAAGCCTGGTTAACTCCGATAACGGTGCAAAATCACCATCCATCGAATACAAACTTTCCACCGCTATCCAAACGCGTCCGGAACTTCGCTCAATGAGGTCTCGTAAATGTTGAACATCATTGTGACGAAATTTCCAGCGCTTAGCTGGCGACATTAAGCATCCGTCATGTACCGATCGATGCACACGTTCATCAAGTATAATCGTATCTCCTCTAACGGGTAATGCAGAGAACAACGATAAATTCGCTACATAGCCCGATGGTAACAATAAAGCTTTAGCGACCCGATGACGCTGCGCTATAAAATTCTCGACCTCGGTAACGATCCTACTGTCACCAGAAATGAGTCTGGCTCCCCCGGCACCCCTTAATACTTCAGGCTGTTGATAAACTAGATTTGACAACCAGTTTTGAAATAATGTATTCCCCGCAAAACCCAAGTAATCATTGGAACAAAAATCGATTCCAGCTGGGGTTGGAGAAAAGCTCCTTAAGCGACCTTTTTCATGCCGACCCTGAAGCGCTGCTTGCAAATAATCGGTTACCCCTTGCTTAAGCATGAATATATTTTGCGAGATCTTTTACCCACTGCGCATATAACCTCTCTTCGAGCGCTAAAATCTTCTTGCTATGCTGCTCCCAGTTCAGATCAAAGCGCTTTAACGCAGAAATCATCTCTTCAAGATGTCCTTCTTCTTCTAAGATGATGGACTTTACGGTAACCTTCGAATCGTGTTTGTCGAGCTCCTGCTGATAATCAGGATATAGGGCATCGGCGCGCATCTCGATAGCATAGGTAACGAACAAATATGCGGCATATCTGAGCCTAGAGCCAGAAAGTCCAAAATGAGTTTTAAGATAGCGACAGGTATACACATCTAGGCGGTTCAAATACTGCATAGAAGATGCGCCACCTAATAAAGAATTCGGCGCATAAAATTCAAAACCAGTAACACCGAGCTTCCCAATTTGCTTTTTTAAATAATAGGCGTGCCTGTGCTCCTCTGCTGCATGCTTTAGTTGCATGATATCCGTATTCACCGAATCTTCACTTTCAGAAATTTTACGTGCTCCAGCATTTTCCATAAACGAAAGTGTGTTTAGCCATTTAGCATGCAGCTGGTTATCTTGAACTATATTATTTAAAAGAGTCTTCATTTCATTTTATTTTTCACAAAAGTATTATCTTGCCGGATGGTACAAGGGTACCAGTTTAAAGAATATGACTAGTCCGGATAACATTCCTTATAAGAGCCTGCTGCAGATTGACCGTGCACTATCTTCTCCGATCTTTCTACAGATTGCTAATCAATTTATTGCTGCGATCACCACGGGCAGAATACGTCCCAACACTAAACTTCCTGGGAGTCGCACTTTAGCCAAACTACTTGAGGTGCATCGAAACACAGTTACCGCAGCTTACGATGAGTTATATGGTCAAGGCTGGATTGATATTCAACCAAACAGAGGTGCGTTTGTCTCAGCGACCTTACCCGAGCCGAACGAAAATGAATTATCTACAACCCGTTACGCAGCACTAACGGGATTTAAATTCAAAGCCTCGATTCTACTAGACAACCCTTTCGAGCGAACCGAATGCACGTACTCTTTGAATGACGGTAGTCCGGATATCCGTCTCACGCAAATCGAGGATTTTTCAAAAATCTATAGCGCAAACATGAAGCGCAAGAGCAATCGCTCGAAAATTGGGTACTACAATTACGAAGGAAGTGAATATTTCAAAGAACAAATGGCGACATACCTACAACGCTCACGAAGTCTACAAATTACCACTAACAATTTGCTCATCACGCGCAGCATAGAGATGAGCCTGTATATCATTTCCGAAATTTTACTTCAACCAGAAGATTCCGTTGTCGTTGGTACACTTTCGTATTTCTCGGCGAACATGATCTTTCAAAAGTCTGGCAGCAGAGTATACACTGTCCCTGTAGACGATCAGGGGCTCGATATCGATGCGCTAGAGCAACTTTGTAAAATAAAGACTATTCGGATGGTATACGTCAGTGCTCATCATCACTACCCAACAACAGTAAGCTTAAGCGTGACACGGCGCATGAAGCTCCTCCAGTTAGCAAAAATCTATAATATGGTCATTATTGAAGAAGATCACGACTATGATTTTCACTACGATAACAAGCCGCTTTTGCCTTTAGCCAGTAATGATCAACATGGTATGGTTATTTATGTGGGATCGTTCGGAAAATCTCTCGCACCTGGATTCCGAACAGGATTTGTGGTGGCACCTGAGAATCTCATGGTTGAAATGCGTAAACACTTAGGGATCATCGATAGGCAAGGTGACATCCTTATGGAGCAGGCGCTGGGCGAAATGATTGAAGAAGGTGCTATTCATAGACACCTTAAGAAATCGCTAAAAGTATATAAAGAACGGAGGGATCACATGGCTTTTCTATTAAGTAGCGAGCTGGGAAATTGGGTAGATTTTGAGATTCCAACGGGAGGATTAGCTTACTTTATACTATGGAGGAAGCCAATAAATCTGCTAAAACTCAGCCTTCAAGCCCGGAAGAATGACCTATTTATTCCCAGGACGCTTCTCTATCAAAACAGAAGCCTGAGCGCAATGCGGGTTGGCTTTGGAAGCTTGGAAAGAGAGGAAATGGAAGTGGTTATCCGTATTCTAAGAGAATCCGTTGAACAGATCAAAAGCTAATATCGAAGCATATTTAAACAACGTTAATCTTCTAACTGACAACCCTTAACTCACCACCGGCCCATACCTGGGAGCATGCACAGACATCAAAGAAACATTACGCGCCTATTTGTCCCTGGTCAGGCTTCAATACAAAATTCCGTTTTCTCGCATAAAAGTAGGCTAGGTTAAAAATAATGATCGCGATGAAAATCATCGCAAAGCCGACGATCTGCAAAGAATTAATAGATTCATCGTAATAAAAAACGGCTAATAGAAAACTAATGATAGGATTGAGATACAGTAAAGAAGCAACCACAGAAGAATCCAACCCTTTTAAAGCATAAATATTAAGAAATAGGGGTACGATTGTATAAATTACGGCAATAGTCGCTACAAACCCGTAGAACGACGTTGTTCTGGGAGCCGTCGGATCAATCACCGTCAAGATTGGCAACAGTAAGATGGTGCTTACAATAATATGAATCGTCAGGGTAAAAAATTTATCGACCTTGAATCTATTCTTCTGGAGCACCAAATAAATAGCATATGATAGCGCAATAGTCAAACTGTAGACTAAATCCATTAAATGTCCGTAAGCCAGAATAAGGCAACTGATCCCACTTATAATTACAGCGATCCACTGTCCTCTACTCAACCTTTCACGTAAGAAAACACTGGCTATCACCGTCGTTAATATGGGACAAATCAAGTAGGCTAAAGACGTAGCATTCACACTAACAGTGTTCATCACTAAAATGAACAAATACCAGTTCAACCCAAGCATCAAAGCACTTGCAAACAAGTTCAGCATCAATTTCCTTCGTTCGGTTTTCGATATCGTCTTTAAGTACGCTAAACTCGCCAGGGTCTGCTTTTTTCTAAAAATAAAACAGGCGAGAACAATAGCGACCGAGGCAAAGATGACTCTATGAATTAAAATATCCAGCGCCTGATAATCACTTAATGGCTTCAAAACGAGCGCAAAAGTTCCCCAAATAGAAAATCCCAGTATGGCAGATAGATAGTGTTTCATATAATCTAACAAATTACAAATTTACGCTACTATTTTGCTGTAGCCGTTATGATATTTGTTAATTCCTCTTTCTCGTAGCTCTAGGCAAATATCGTCCTTACTATTATAGTTTATTTAATGTTAGCCATTAGTGAGTTTATAAACTCCAATTTCTACATAAGACTTATATAAACAAATGACAGCGGACGGAATTGCGGGATAGGTCAAGCCTTGCCAAAGGATAATGTGCCTCCGGCTGTATAAACCTTTCAACGAAAATCGGAGATATCAACGGATAAAAGTAGCAAAAAGAAACCCGACAATAGTGATAATATTTTGAAATAGTTGCCAATTACAGGCAAACGAAAAGGAGTCGTACAAAAGCAAGAGATAAATCTGTTGTATTTTTTATACGTAACAGCGCTGGATTGGGTCGAATATAAGAGTATCGTATCTCATAAGATACAATTATTAATAAAAAACGTATCGTAATCGATACGTTTTTAAACTATTTTCGTATCTTTGACGATACAATGGAAGTATTAGCAAGTAAATATAGGGAGCTCCTGCAACAGACAAAAGTTAATTTCGTACGTGGGCTAGCCGAGAAAATAAACTGGGATGCACGTGCGATATGCATCGAAGGAGCAAGAGGTACCGGAAAATCCACACTGATGTTGCAATATATAAAATCGAACTTACCGCTTGATCAAACGCTATACTTATCCTTGGATGATCTATATTTTAAGCAACATAGCCTCTTGTCTGTTGCCGAAACTTTTTATCAAGAGGGGGGTAGATTCTTATTTCTGGATGAGGTTCATAAATACGATGATTGGCAAACGGAAGTAAAAAATCTTTATGATTTTAAGCCACAATTGAAAATCGTAATTTCCGGCTCGTCTATATTGGCGCTACAGCAATCGAATGCAGATTTAAGTCGAAGACTATTGCATTACCATCTTCCCGAGCTGTCTCTTCGTGAATATATAGCACTCAAGACAACAGTGTCCCTTCCTATATACAGCCTGAGTGAACTTTTAGAACACCACCGTACCATCGTGGATGATATTAAAAATCTCCTACCCTCTCCGCTTAAGTTTTTTCGCGAATATCTCACATATGGAGCATATCCATTCTCCATGGAGGGAGAAGCCGAAT
>NZ_JABMCQ010000005.1 GCF_013179575.1 Sphingobacterium shayense
TGGCGCATCCTCTATACCAGTCAACTCCTCAGTTGAAATTCAAGCAATTTTTGAAATCGAATAATAAGCTGATGTTCCATCTAACGAATGCTTTGTTTTTAAAGATTTCTGAATATTTTCGACAGACTCCCACTGCTAAACCAGTGGGAGTCTTTATTGTTTAAGCTGCAATTGCTTATTACTGTTTTACCCGTTTACCAAAAACCGATAATATCCGTAAATAAATGATTTAGCCTTTTATTTGTTTTTAATCTTCCGTGTATTTTTAAGAAATTGACAAAAGAAATTATTGATAATCCTTTGGATACAAGCTTTTTTTATGTTTTCCAAAGCCGAACATAGTCGGTTTAAAATCACCAACATACTCTACATTCAAATCGGCTGTGATTTCGTTTTCGAATCCCAAAGCCTGATAACTCTCATTTACAATTAAGCGCCTTAAATCTGCATTCGCGAGGTCAATAGACGCACCCATGGTTGTCGTATAGGCCGTTCCCTTTTTACCGTCGGGAAGCTGATAATTTTTAGTCCACGCGACGGGCATTAAAGATTTTTTAATGTTGACAGGTGTGCTTGCTTGCATCCCTTCTGTTGGCTGACCAAAAAGCAGGATCGTGGCTCCCTCAAGAGGAGCTTTTATTCCATATACGTCCGAAGGAACCCATATATCTTTTACCCCAAGAAGAAGTGGATTGGCAGACTCAAGCCCATTAATTAAGGCTCGTGTACCTTCTTTGCCATGATCGCCATGGTGGTTTATCCAAGTTTCTCCGAGAACCAATCGCCCGAAGCCGCCCTCCCAAGCACCACTATTATTATTATAAGAATAATGCTTATAGCGACTATTCGATTCTTTCGAAAAGTTAAAAGCATGTGTTGCTGTACGTAAGCCAATAACAGGTTTACCCTTCATCAAATAATCGTCAATATATTTCATTTGCGCATCAGGAAGTTCGCGAAAACGCGTACCGAAAATCACTAAATCAGCATCGACAAGCTCCTCCAACCCTGGAATGCTCTTGGTGTGCTCTGGATTGATCTGTCCACTCTGAGGGTCGATAGCGAAAAGAACCACTGTTTCAAATCCGTGGCGAACACTGAGGATCTTGGCAAGCATGGGCATACTTTCTTCCGATCGATACTCTTCATCGCCGGAAATCAAAACTATTTTTTTACCCTTGTCCTTGCCATTTTGTGGTTTATAATGGAGCGATTGGGTCTGCTTTTGAGCACAACTGCTGATCACAAAAATCAGCATAAAAAGGACTGTGCTAAAAGGGCGAAGCAAAGAGCTCCTTTTATATCTTTTTATCATCATCAAATCGTCTATCTTTTATGAGTTTATGTATGCGAGGGTTTACTGTGGCGAAGGAACAGCGGCATCCAAATCTGGCTTACCCTTATCTCGCAACCGGTTCTGCCAGATTAGAAATACGATAAACACAACAATAAGTATCCCTGGAAGAATAGCAAGTTTCGCTAACGTAGCCTGTCCCACTGCAAGATCTACGTTCGCAACTTCAACCCCACTCTGGGAAACCGCTTCTTTAGATTGATCGATCCATCTACCGATAATTGGTTGAAAAATAGAAGTAGAGAACATTCCCACCCCCCCAATTACTGACATGCCCAATGCCCCGCTTAGCGGAACACGCTGAGCTGTTGTACCGATCATTGTCGGCCAAAAGAAACAAACACCTACAGCAAACAGAATCGCAGCAACATAGGCCATAGGCCCCGTCACGATACTAAACATATATACCCCTATGGTTGCAAAAATCGCTGAGAATAAAAGAACACCAGTCTGCCCGAGCAGCTTTATTACCGGACCGCCGAAATACCGACCTACAGCCATCACTCCGGTTACCAGCGCAAGAATCAACATCGGACTGGCGCCGCTATCGGCCATAATGATCCCCACCCACTGTTGTGGCCCAAACTCGGAAATTGCTGTCAACGCCATACATAAGAATAAAAAGATGAACGTGGGTGAAAACATTGCCTTAATATTTGTTGAAATTGAGGTTATTGCCTGTTGTTGTGGTCGAGGGAATGCCTGACCATAGAAAAGGACTGCGTAGATCACAGTAGGAATCATAATGACCCACATTTGCGATTGCCATGTCCAACCCCAATCGGTCATAAACTTCGATGACAAACTACCTATAACAATACCTCCCGGGAACCACATATGGAACCTATTTAACATTTTGTCCATTTTTTTGCCCGAATAAAGGTCTGCAATCATCGGATTACATGCTGCCTCTGTACAACCGTTACCAAAACCGATAAAAAGAGTTGATATTAACAACAACCCATAGCCTTGTGAAAAGATGGTCAAGACAATTCCTAAAACATGGGACACAAAAGCAATGCGCATGATATTTGCCGGACCAACTTTATAATAAAAAAGGCCCCCTAAAATCATCGATAGCGGAAACCCCAGAAACCACATGGAGTTTATAAATCCCAACTGTTCTGCTGAAAGGTCAAAGTTCTCGCCTAGCTGAGGGAGGATTCCAGCCCGTATCGAAAACGTTAGGCCTGTCGTAATCAAAGCGAGACAGCTCCCTAAAAATAAAGCTTTACTGTTTACATTCTTACTCATAATATTGGTATTAAGTTTACAATTTCTAGTTTATTTGGTTAGTTGCGAACGGATAAAAGCATATCCATGTTCCGCAATTTCCCAGGGGTCTGAATACTCTCGCCAAACATTTATGGCGTTGGCAAAATCCGGATCATCCCTAGAGAATGCTTCAATCGTATACCAACCCTCATAGTTCACGTCGCGTAGTGAAGAAAAGACCTCCTCCCAATGCACTAGACCTATTCCTGGGGTTCCCCGATCATTCTCGCTGATATGAACATGTGCCAGATAGGGACTAATGCGTTCAATAGGCTCCTTTATCCGCTTTTCTTCAATATTCGCATGATGCGTATCATACATCGCCCGTACATGCGGATGGTCAGACAGTTCGATTAGGTGCGCTAGTTTCTCCATCGTATTACATAAATAGGTTTCGAACCTATTTACTGCTTCCAGTGCCAGTACAACCCCGGCCTGTTTAGCATATTCGCCTGCCTGATTTAACACCTCGGCAGCCCATTTAAACTCTTCCTCTGTAGGTGCATGCGCAGCAAACACTCCATGCGCAGAGTGAAAGGGGCCGCACAGTACGGTCGCTCCTACATCATACGCCCGGTCAATCGCCCAATTTATACGCTCCAGTCCTGCTGATCGAATCGCAGTATCCGGAGAGATTGGATTCTCTTGCTCTCCCATAACCAAAACGGTATTCACTTCGAGGGAAAGCTGGCTTGCGTGTTGCGCCAAATCTTTATACTCCTGATTATTTTGGGAGGCTATCAAAATTTCAACCCCATCGTAACCAATCGTTTTCAAACGTTCCATCAAAGGGAAAACTACAGGAGACACTCCCGCAGACCAGGCCAACAAGTTAAATCCAATCTTATTCTTCATGCTAATATATTTATAATTGACGATTAATATCCTTCATTCTGTACTAAATTTTCATTGTTACGGACCTCAGATGTCGGAATAGGGAATAATAATTCCCGCGCAGTCAGCACCGGTCCATAGGAAAACTTATGCCCTACAAAGTCTTCAAATTTATTAGTTTTTACATTAAATGCCTTACGGAGTCTAACCATATCAAACCAAGTTATATTTTCGAAGCACAGTTCATGCCAACGTTCCTTCCAAATTAACTCACGCAATTGATCTTTACTTAATCCTGCGGCATTAGAAAGTTTCGCCCGACTACGAACAGCATTGAGAGCCGAATATACCTCCGAAGAAGGACCCCCTACCTCATTGGCAGCTTCAGCGTACACCAGCAAAATATCGGCATATCGCAACAAAGGCCAATTCAAGTCACTATTAGCGGAGTTCAACTGCGCCTCGGTATCAAAATGCTTATAAATAAAATATCCGCCTAGATCGACAGTTTTGGATCGATCAGACTCATGCGTGAACTTTGTAAAGAAGAATTCTTTTTCTTCCGCGCGCAGATCCCCTTCCTCATATGAATCAACAAAAGCCTTCGTCGCATAGATCCCCCCAGTCTCATCTGAATATTTGGAGATGTTCTTATTATAAGGGATTATCGCCACCTGCCAATTGGAAGGGATTACTTGTGTTTTAAACTGAATGCTGAAAATATTTTCTTGACCGTTCTTCTTTTTGGGATCATGCAAATCATCGTAGCTGGAAAACAAGCTATACACCCCGCTCTGGAGAACTTCTTTTGCCTTATCGGCCGCGAGCTGGAAATGCGACGCCCCCAAATTCAAGGGATACCCCGCCATTGTTAAATACACTTTCGCCAGCAATGACTTCACCGCGCCGAGCGAGACTTTCCCGCTTTGATCTTCCAATGGCAATCCGGCTTCTTCAGCCATTTTCAAATCCGAAACAATAAGGTCATAGACCGCTTGAGGGTCTGCCGGTTTCGGTTTAAGCTGTTCAGACTGTAAGTCTACGGGTTCCACTACCAACGGAATATTTCCAAACATTCGAACGAGGTGGAAGTAGTAAAAAGCCCGCATAAAATAGGCTTCACCCAACAAAAGCTTTTTTTCTTGTTCATCCATTGCAATTCCTGGAATTTTTTGGATCGATAGATTCGCATTTCCTATCCCTTTATAATAGTCCCCCCAATATGCTAATCCGTAGCTATTGTCTGAAGTGTTTCTAAGGTCTTTAACATAATAACTATCCACCGCTTGTCCCAGATCGGTCCCTGCGAGACCGGTAGCAAACTCCGTCATCATCCAACTACCACCATTAAAACCGCTGTTCATCGTCGGGCGCAAGGAGGCATAAATTGCATTCACTGAGCTCCGAGCATGTTCAGGTTTCGTGAAGTAATTTTCTACAGTAAAGTTACTGGGGTCCGACTCGTCCAAAAAATCCGAGCACGCAGAAGACAGTCCCAAAATGAGGCTTAATCCCAACAAAAAAGACACTCTATATATGTTTTTATTTTTTATGTATTCCATGATCATTGACGATTAGTTATAAACTTAAATTAACACCAAAAGTAAACACGCGAGGTCTAGGATAATCGTAAAGACCCAATCCCTGATCGAAAGGGGATCCGGAGTTAGAAACCTCTGGATCGTAGCCAGCGTATTTTGTCCATACAAAAAAGTTCTGCACGGAAGCATACAATTTTAATCGTTCCAGTTTTAACTTAGACACCATCTCGGTGGGTAAGGTATACGATAGAATCATATTCCGCCCACGAATGAACGAAGCGTCGGTTACTTTGTGACTGTCATTATTGGTGGTATAGTAGGCGTTGATAGGGCGAATCTGTGCGATCGGTGTCCGCTGGTTCTCAGGGGTCCAGGCATTCAGGACCGTGCGGTAACTATTGGCAATCCCCTGGCGATCTTCCGCGGAGTGGATGCTTCGATCAAGAACATCATTCCCATACATATATTGCAAGTCGATCAAAAGGGACCACGCTTTATATTTAAAGGTATTCGAGAATGTACCAAACCCTGTAGGAATACCCCTGCCGATGATGGTACGGTCATTATCATTTATTACGCCGTCTTCATTCAGATCCAAATATTTCACATCACCCGGCAAGAGGTTGTACGAAGCAGCAGCTTCCTGTTCATCGGTAGACCATGTTCCTAAGTGCTGAAAGCCAAAAAACGAACCGACGGGCTCTCCTTCTCGAATAACCGTATTCCCCGAATAAATGTCGCTGCCTCCGGTAAGGCGCAAAACTTCGTTTTTATTCACCGAAATGTTGAACATACTTGACCAAGAAAATACGTCGTTGCCTACGTCACTTAACTGTACGCCGAATTCAACTCCTTGATTAACCATGCTTCCTATATTGCTAAAGATACTTGCGTAACCCGTACTTAACGGTAGTGGAGCGTCCAGTAGCATATCGTTCACTTGCCGGCGGTAAAGATCCAATTCAAAATTCAGTTTGTTACTAAATAGACCGAGCTCGAGACCCAAATCGACCTGATGCGTCTTCTCCCAATGCAGCGCTGCATTAGCCATTCGTCCGAGTCCCATGCCTATCTGACGTTCATTCCCCAGAATAACATCGTAGTTGCTCATTCCTGCTAGAGCGCGGTATGCTGGGATCTCTGAGTTCCCGGTCGCCCCGTAGCTCGCCCGCAGTTTCAGGTTCGAGATAGTACTATTATCTTTCAAAAAGTCCTCTTCACTCACGCGCCACGCAAGTGCCGCCGAAGGAAAGAAAGCGTATCTGTTGTCCTGACCAAACTTAGACGACCCGTCAACACGTCCAGTAAAAGTAAATAGGTATTTATTTAGTAATGTATAATTAATTCTAGAGAAATAAGAATTAAGACCGTATGCTAAAGCGCTAGAACTTGGTGTCAGCGCCGTAGCACCAGCCCCCAGGTTATTAAACATAAAATATGGATCTGAAAAATTTTCGGCCCGCGCGTTACTACTGTTCTGGTCCATATGCTGCCAGGAGAACCCTGCCATAGCATTAATAGAGTGCTTGTTTCCAAAGTCCTTCAAATAGGTGAAATAGTTTTCAAACTGCCAGGAATTGAACCTGTTATTCTCAATATTTGCCGTACCCAAACTAGAGATATATTGTAGCCCAGCCGATGCAGAATAGTCCCGCCGCTGATTAATAATATTAGTTCCTATTGAAGTTTTAAACTCAAGCCCTTCTAGCAGCTTGATACTTGCATACATGTTTCCAATAAACGGCTGTGTAGAAACATACGAAACACGTTCATCTGCAACACGAATAGGATTATCGCCGCCTTCCATGCCGGGGTAATCGCGATTGCTAGCCCAGCTACCATCATCATACCGAACCGGTATAATCGGTAACGCTTCCAATATCTGCCGCATCATGGTGATCCCACCTCCACCGAGCTCATCGACTTGCTTCTCTTTCTGATCTGTGTAACTTAGCACGCCCCCCACTTTCAACCATTCTTTGATTTGGGTGTCAAAAACAAACCGTCCGGCAAATCGTCGCTGCCAAGAGCCGTAAGCTATACCTTGCTCGTTTCTATAATTTGCAAAGGCACCAAAACTTCCTTTCTCATTCCCATTGGTGAAACTTAATTGGTGGTTTTGTGTTGCTGCAGTTCTAAGGGCTTCATCTTGCCAATTCGTATCATATAGTGGATTTCCTTGCGCATCAAAAAGCAGTGGGTTATTCCGTTTGGTCGTTGGATCAGTGTATTTCGTCCCTGTGGCCCAGCCTGCGGGATCATATTTCTGCGCATTGGCATAAATTAGCTCTTCGACCGCCAGAAATTCTTTTGAATTTAATACCGGTAATAATTTCGGGGCATAGCCCAATCCAATATCTGCATCATAATTAGCCCGCCCGGTCCCTGTGGTTGTACCCCGTTTGGTGGAAACGATAACGACACCGTTCGCCCCACGAGCCCCATAGATCGCTGTTGATGACGCATCTTTAAGGACTTCTACGGAAGCAATATCATTTGGATTAATATAATCAATCGGCGAACTCCCATTCTGCAAGCCTACTGTACTTAAAATAACCCCATCTACAACATATAACGGATTATTAGATACCGAGATAGAACTCGATCCCCTAATACGAATATTGGTGCGCCCACCGGGTCTCCCGGAGCTGGAAGACACGTTGACCCCCGTAATTTTCCCTCCTAGCGCTTGATTTAGATTAGAAACCGGCCGCTCTTGTAGCGCATCTCCCCGCACACTACCAACTGCGCCAGTAAGGTCGCTTTTACGCTGTACACCATAACCTACCGCCACAACGACCTCTTCGATGCTTTCCGAACTTGCGGTCATGGTTACGTCAATCATCTTTCTGGCGTTCACCGGTACTTGTTCAGCTTGGTAGCCGACATAAGTAAAACTCAGTGCCCCTTGCGCACTGACCTTTATCTCATAACGGCCTTCTGCATCGGTAAGGGTACTACCCTCTCCCGGATCACCTTTTACAGAAACGCCCGCGAGGGGCTGTTGGGCGCCGGTCGTCACCTTCCCGGTAACGGTAAGCTCTTGAGCGAAAGACAGCTCAGTAAGAAAAAGGCACAAGAGCAACGGAATACAACGAATGTGTTCTCTAATCATAGTTTTAAGAATATATGGTTACCTATTAAGTTGATTACACGCATCCGCCTTTAATCAGACGGGAAACACTGCCTCTCAATAATTTCAAGCCTATTCTCTTCCATCCACAAAACATAGAAAACCTTGCGCATACTCCTTTTGCTAAAAGCAAAAACTATCCTACCCAATCTGGGGTGAGACCTATCGTAACATTCGCTCTCTATTTCAACGAAAACAAGCCTATAATTACCGTTACTTATGTTTATAATACAGCGCCGCTTCGGCGCTGTATGGTTTATTCGGTTGTTGCACTCTTCAGAACCGCCGGATCATCCGATGATGCTCGGTTGTATCGAAGAGCGTTATTTACTCTTCCAAAGGATGCTGCTTTAACAGTTCATCGGGTGAATAAAATCCTTTCTTATCTTTAATCGCTGCACGAATTTCTTTGACCTTCTCCGGCGAGACCGCAGCCCCCTTATTTCCAAAGGAATTTCGGACAAAAGTCAACACATCTGCGACCTCCTGATCGTTAAGCATGCCTCCGAATGGCGTCATTGGCACCTGACCAGGAAATTTCTTCCCATTAACTTCAATTGGTCCCATCAGCCCGTTTAACGTAAGCTTAATTAATCGGTCTTGATTTCCATGTACCCATGCGCTTTTCTCCAGCGGTGGAAAGCCAGATATATCAAGCCCTTTACCATCTGCTTGGTGGCAGGTTATACAAAAGCCATCGCGTTGGTAAAGTGATGCACCTCGCTTAAACTGAGCGATATCTGGCCCTTGTAAATGACTAGGTATAGCAAGCGCTTTCTTTATCTCATTAACCGATTTACCGTTCAAGTGAGCAGCAGCCGTTTGATAAGCGGGTTTATTCCACTTATCCAACACCGCCGTATCGATTTTCGCCAAGATCGTAAGGCCTTTGTCCGGCGATAACCAAGAGCTCGCCGCGATCACCTCGAGCAACACCCGTCCGTGCGGATCTTGTGCCGCCTTTTTGAAAAGTTCTACATGGGAAGCCACCTTATCCGTACTGTAGCGTAACGCATGTACCGCAGCGGCACGGGCCCTGAAATCTTTCGCCCCGAGAAGCTTTCCAAGTAACTCCTGATCTATTCTATTTACGCCCCAGGATACCCACAATGCCTCGGTTAGATTGTGTTCATACCTTGGATCATTTTTATCCAACCCCTTTACCCACTCTTTAGTCTTCTTGACAACCTCTCCGGCGTCCCTTTTACGCAATTCTGAGCGCGTCCTATAGCGCGTCCTATACTCCGGTAGTTTTAGATTTTCTAACAGTTCCTCTACACTAGCTCCGTCAACCTTTGCTGGAGTAACAAGTGGCCGCGAAGGGTAGGTGACACGATATATTCGGCCGTGTACATGGTCACGCAGCGGATCTCTAGCGTTGTGCTGCATATGACCGATCAACATATTATGCCAATCTACAATATACAAAGATCCGTCCGGTGCAAATTTAGAATCCACTGGCCTAAAATTTTTATCATCAGACCATATCAAATCCTGGCGATGCTCACTCGCAAACCCCGTCCCTTCATCGGTAAAAGTGTGTTGCTTTGTCCCCAAGAAGCCAATTGTATTATTAATCAAATAATCCCCTTGTACCTCATCGGGAAAATGTCGACTCGAAATAAATTCTAATCCAGATGTCGGCCTTACACGGTGATTGGAATCGACCAGCGAGAAGGATTTATCATTTGCTTCGCCATAACGTGGACTTATCGACCCTGGAAGCATCCAGCGTACATCCGGTCCTGAGGTTTCTGCATAAATCGTTTGTCCCCATTCATCAATGGCGATACCCCAAGGATTAGGAATCGACACCTGAGCTACCCGTTCCAAACGTCTGTTCTGTGGTGAATACCTAAAAAACCCGCCATTAGTCGCTCTTACTGGACCGTACGATGTTTCTACATTAGAATGCAAGAAAACACCCTCTGCCATATAGAATGCTCCCGAAGGATCCATTGTATATACGCTATGTGCATGATGTGTATCATGATCGTCGAATCCACTTAATATCAGTTCTCGTTTGTCGGCTTTATCGTCGCCGTCGGTATCCTTTAACAGAACGAGATTCTTACTTTGCGACACATATACACCTTCGGGTGAAAACTCAAAACTAATAGGCAGATGCAAACTATCGGCAAATACAGTTCGTTTATCTGCTTTGCCGTCGTTATCCGTATCTTCCAATATGATGATTTTATCGTTTGGTCTGCCATTCCCTGGACTCCAGTGCGGATAGCTCGGCATGGTAGCCACCCATAGCCTTCCTTTGCTGTCAAATTCTATCTTCATTGGATTGGCAACATCAGGGAATTCCTTTTCAGAAGCGAACAGTTCGATTTTATATCCTGGTGCAGTATGGAATTTTGCTAAAGCATCCTCTCCGTATAGGTAGCGATCGGGACCATCCGGATCTCCAATATAGTTGGTTTTCACCTCAGGAAGTGTAATCGTTTTGCCATCCATACTCGCCAGATCAGCCTTCTCTCCCACAGCGGACATCCAAATTGCCGTATCCCGGTTAGCAGTCATCTGATGTAGCTTTTTAATCTCAAATGGATAGTTGTCTGGACCAAAAGGGTTGAATCGACGTCCGTAAGCATGCACGCCGTTGGGAATCTTAAAATCTTTATACCATATCCAATCTTTTTCCAACACAGCCTCCTTAATATCTTCCTGAAAAGAAGCCGCGACACGTTCAGTTTTACCAAATAACTGATCTACTAAATAAGCTGAAAACTGCTGATATGCTTTCTCTGAAAGCTGAAAACCGTCAATCGTAAGCGGCTCATCCGAGTCACTGTACCACCGTTTGGTCTCGTTAAACACGTCGATAAAAGGTATGTTTTTTTCTTGAGCAATCGCCTTCATCGCCTTAGTGTACAACGCAATATTTTTATTTATTTCCTTGCCGTCAGGTAGATCGTAGAGCTCGGACAAATCTTCATAGGCAATAGGAGAAATTAAAACCAGCTGCGTTCCTTTACCGTCATTATAATTCTGTGCGTTACTGTGATCAATAAATGCACTTAGCTCCCCTTTGAAGTTTTCCAATCCAGATTCTCCTTTAAACGATTCGTTATAACCAAAAAAACCAAGGATAATATCTGCCTTCAAATTTGATATCCATTCATCTTCAGTAGGAAAATGGCCCTCACTTCCCGTGTCGATATCATAGTCGGGATTGAATACCGCAGCACCTGGAAATGCCCAGGGCGAATTTCGGGAAGGATGTGGACGAAAACCGGGTGTATTTCCTGGAGCGCATATATTTCGAACAGTAAGGATACTATCTGGAAACCGAACATGGAGTTCCGTGTCGAAATCTCCATACTCCATCATCCGTGCACCGAGATTGTTTCCAATCAGCACCAGGTGAGCCCCTTTATTAAACGGGATCGGATCTATTTGCTGTTGGTCAGTACATCCAACGAATAGAAAGACGCATAGTATAAAAAAACAGAAAGGCCTATATGCACTCATAGCAGTTTACAATTACTCGGTTTAGAAACGTGTGGTTAGCGTGCGAAAACGCGTATTTCAAATATAATACTTCAATATTATGGGAGCATCCTGTACTGTCCTGTAAAGGGAAAAAAAACACAAAAATATTTTGTCAATCAGTGAATTGTTCCCCACAATTATCATAAAAATAGTATTCAGCAGTCCGCCTGCGCATCAGAGGAAACGAAGAATACCATAAAATCGATTGAAATAACGATCAATTATACATTTACTAAAAAACGGGATGTCGCTAGCCTGCTTTTACCTTAAAAGCGTAGTCTCCCGATCCCAACAGAACCACTATAAAACCATCTTCGTAGGTAACTATAACGTCATACTTATTTTTTTCAAGCGGTTCGCCATTTACAGTAACAGCGTCAATGGATGGAGCCTTTAAGTAACAGTAGGCCTTCACATTAACAGGGATAGAGACCTCTTGCAGTAGCTCTCCAGGACGCTGCTGCCAAGAACTTTTAATCTCTCCGGCAATCGACCGATAGGAACCCGAAGCCTCATTTATCCCATAAGGGCCGATCTCCGGTTTAATGATCACTTCTTGATAACCATTTTCTTTTGCCCTTATACCCAGCATATGCTCAAAAATCCATTCATTAACAGATCCAAATGCGTAATGGCTAAAAGAGTTCATTGCCGCGTTGTGTACGAATCCTTTATCTTTTGTATAACTGTCCCAACGCTCCCATATCGAGGTTGCACCGTTGATAACCTCATAACCCAGCGATGGGTACTCTTCACTTTGTAGTAGAAGGTAAGCTTTGTCAATAGATCCAGATGCAGATAGGGCCGGCAGTAATGGTTTGAATCCCAAAAAGCCGGTGGATAACTTATTATCATTGGCCTCCACGAGCTCTCGTAAATATTTCCCTGCTAGCTTTACATCTTTTTGATCCAAGATCCCAGAATAAAGCGCATTGGCATAGGCCGTCTGCGTATGTCCTGCGAAACCGTTTTCTCCTTCAACATACCCCGCGCCATCTCCATAAACCGCTCCATTAGTCTTTAGTTTACCATCTGTCCCCATATAATGATTTTTGAAGCCTTGCTTTACCGTTTCCATCTCCTTCTGAAAAAATTCCACCTGGTCCGCTCGTCCTACCGCATGGGACATTTCTCTCATCAACCGGCTACAGTAATAATAATAGGTGGTTGCTAATAAATCCGGGCTAGTTTTCTCGCCGACCGATAACCAATCACCAAAACCTCCTTTAGGTGTGACATCTTCAAAGGATCCTTCCTTAAGTACGCCTTCCTGAGTTCGCTTTTTTAAAAAGTCCATAAACTTTAGCATATAAGGCATCGACTTCTCGACAATACGTACATCGTTATATGCCTTAAATATTTCGTAAGTACAAATAATACCCGCCTCGGACCATCCCGGAGAGAAGGCATCGTCCTTCCGGATAGCGGCAACTCCTTCGCTGTTCACCGGCATCGGCGCATAGATCGGAAAAGCGCCGTTACCCCACTGGGCATCGTTTAGATCTTGTATCCATTTGGTGTGGAAAGCCGCTACGTCAGCATTAAAAATAGCCGATCGCATATAAATTTGTGCATCGCCCGTCCAGCCTAACCTTTCATCGCGTTGAGGACAATCCGTCGGAATGTCAATATAATTGGCGCGCTGCGTCCAAACAATATTCTTATAAAGCTGGTTCAGCATCGCATTATCGGAACTGAAGGATCCAGTCTGTTGGACAGGAGAACTCAATACCAGACCTTTTAAAAAATCCTTTGTGGGCTCTTTCTGCAATCCGGAAACTTCCACAAACTGGAAACCATGGAACGTAAAACTTGGACTCCATATTTCTTGCTTTCCAGTACCTTTAAACACATAAGTGTCTCGCGCGCGGGCTTTACGTAGATTTTCGGTCATCAATCTACCATCAGGAAACAACATCTCTCCGTAACGAAAGACTAGACTGTCTCCTTTCTCCCCTTTTAGCTGTAGACGAATGTTTCCCGCAAAATTTTGTCCGAAGTCAATAATATACTTTCCGTCTTCAGTCTTTGTGATTGATTTGACAGCAAGTTCCTTAACAACTCGCACCGGATTTCCGGGGTAAATCTCTAACGTCTGACCGGGCATATCCGCAATTTCTTGTACATCCTGCCAGCGGGAGTCGTCGAAACCAGCGATTTTCCAGCCTTCAGGTTCTAGACGCGAATCGTATGTCTCGCCTTGTAGAATATCCGATTCCTGTACTGCGCCAGTACCGACCTTCCAGGTCCTATCGGTTGCCACCGTTTGCTTGGTCCCGTCCGTATATTCAATATCAACCTGCGCTTTTAAAAGAGGGAACTCACCGTAAAATTGCTTAACCTGTGGTGATCCCACTAACAATGCATACCCCAAATAGCCCGCATACCATCCTCCGGAAAGAATAGCCCCAAAGGTGTTATCGCCCTCACGAACAAGTGAAGAGACATCGTAAACATTATAATACACTCGCTTATTGTAATCTGTCCATCCGGAAGCGAAATAATCTTCACCGACTTTCTTCCCGTTAATATAAAAATTATGCAACCCAAGCGATGAAATATAAAGGCGTGCTGATTTTACTGTTCGAGTTAAAGAAGTTTGTTTTCGTAGATACGGGGAGGGTGGTAAATGATATTCACCTGGCTTTGCAAGATTGTTTAAGTCAATCCCTATCCAGCGAGCATCCCAATTGGTTTCAGCTGGTTTTCCACGTTCCCAATAATTGACCTCGCTCCAATCTCCGGCAACATCTGCTTCATCCCAGCTACGTACTTTCCAATATACGCGTTGCCCTGAAGCCAATTTCTTTCCTTGGTAGGAAACCTGATTTGTTTGATTGCTAGAAATCTTGCCCGAATTCCACAGATCGCCGTGACCTTTTGCCAGTTGCTCCCTTGTCGAGGCCACAAGAATCTGATATGCAGATTGCGAGTGGTTAAACCCCTGTCCTTTAAGCTCCCAGCTTAAGCGAGGAGCACGCTCATCCACATAGGGATTCACTTTATATTCAACACGCAGGTACGAGGGTATAATTTTCGCCGAAAGCGTCGATGAATTCAACATCACACTGGCTATTAATAGCATACCGTACGTATTTATTTTTTTTATTAGTCCCATAAATCTGGAATATTATCAACAAACTACTTACTTTAACGAATAATCCTGACTTCTTTTGGTGCTTCAATCTCCGAGGAAACTTTTCCATTTGCCCCCTTGGTATGCTTAACACGGATCACCCCATAAGGGGTCGGAAAAGTGCCTTCAACAAAACTAAGCTTTCCCAAATGCGGCCGTACGGTGTATGCTTTACCCCCCGGTTCAGCGACCTTGATCCCTAACACATGTTCAGATAACCAAGCTGTAGGCCCTGAGGCCCACCCGTGTGCAAAACTATGCCGATGTCCCACATAGCAATATGCGCCAAAATCACCATGAATGTCTACTTTTCCAGTCGGAACCAGCTCATCAATCGGGCTGGCGTTTTCAATCCACTGCATATTAAAATCCTCCCAAAATGTCGTCGCCCCCAGATCTAACATCGCCCCCCAGTAGGTGTCGATGATGTCCATAGCCTCGTTATATTTTCCTGCCTTAGCCATAGCCTCGAGCATATAATACCCATAAAACGTAGAAAACCGTTCTGCTCCGCCAACTTTTAAAACCTGATTATAGGCTTTCTGACTGTTCATCAGCCCAGTCAAGGACATAAGGGCCGCCGCTTGCTTGGAATTATTATGTTTAGGAATCACTTTACGCATCTCCTTCAGCGCTTCTTCGCAGAGTCTCTTGGTATAATCATCTTTTAAAAACTCGCTGATCTGCGCTGCGTTCTCTAGGGCGAGGATCGTCATCGCCTGTAAACCAGCGTGTACAGCCAGACTATCCTCGCTCGAAGGCCAGTCTAAAAAACGTGTGCCGTCCATCTGCTCTTTACCATCGACTACTTTAGCTAAAATTTGCTTTACAAGACCCTGTAGATACGGCTTCTGTTGTTCTAAATAGGCCAAATCCCCATGGGCCATATACCAATCGTGATGAAGAACAATCCACCACATCGAATACGTACTAATTCCGCACATCCAACCCGGAAGTGGGGTTGATTCCCGAGCGAGATCCAAACTCTTCGGTACCACTTCGTTATATCCAAACACCGTATTCACTGTCGCAACCTCAGGATGCAGGTCGCCAACCCACACCAATCGATCCCTCTTTATGGCGTCCCATAGGTAATCTTGCATATTTAAGTGTACCGTGTAAGCTCCGACATCCCAAATCTTATTTAACCGTTCATCGCTGCTTTTAAAAGATCCCAGGTAAGGAATATCCCGATAAGTGAAAATAGCGCGCACCTCACGAAGGTGTAACTCAGCCTCCGGATCTAAAAAATCGATTCGCGCAAATCGAAAGCCGGATTCCCCTGTCTGATTCTTTCCTAGCCATGGAAGTTGCAGCCTCATATCGCGCATAGCATGATCGTTCGTCGCGCCTTTGGCTCCTATTTCAGACATCGCCTCGGATACCGACTCCCCAAACCGAATCCGGATGTTACGTGGAACATTCCCTCCGCTCCACATTCCCGTGATGAGCTCCAAGGAAGCATTGATCTCCTTTCCAAAGTCTAGCAATACCGAAGCACTATCGTTTCCGCTATTTTTTAAGACTGTAATATTCTCATTGGTAAGGTTTGCTTGTCCATCTCCTTTTAGCATTAGATTGTTCGCCCCATCAATTTGTCCCCGTTGCCATACAATCCGGGTGGGATAAACATACTCGCGGGTCATTGGGCTGAGATGTGTTGCTTGGTCACTGAGTCTTCGCTGTGCAAAGCCCGTAAGACCACAAAAACAAATACCCAAAAGTATAAGCGTAGTTGTTGCTTTCATTGTTTACTCGGTTAGCGTTTAGATTTTCGTCAAAATAACGAAGTATTCTCAAAGATCCATCCTGCACTTACATGACAATCCAGCATCAAACTATCTTTTTCGCTCTTGATTGTGTTTTAACAAAAAAGATGCGAGTTTATCGACTTCGGGAGGCAAAAGAAAAGCAGATCAGTCGCTATTTCGTATGCCGACAAATATGTCTGAAATAAGTCAATAACTACAATTAAAAAAGAAAGATTCGTAACGATAATTTTGCGCATTTTTTTGTTAAATATGGATACGCAAAAAAAGAAAAAAAGCCCGCGCAAAAACAACACTCAACTCATTGATAACGAGAAAAATACATAATAACTGTTATTTATACATTTTTAGAACTTTACACGCGAAAATATACAGGACAGTACAGGATGCCTTTGCTAAAACGCTTTTCTATATTTGATTTTAGGTCGCTTAATTACATCATTAAGCACCCTGAGAAGAGAGATTACAATTAGAGGTAACTATCAACCTAGGCTACCCAATAAACCAGAACAATAAAACACAGTACTATGAGTAAATTAGAAGCAGGCTAAAAGCTGTACAGGACCCTATGACAATAAAAAAACCGATGGTGTTCCCGCACCATCGGCTATGTATCAAAGGTATTAAAACAAACCAAGAGCATCGACACTCTTAATGTTAAACCCATTTAATCGTACAAAGGTATGCAATATGACCAATTAAACAAAACCAATGAAAAACGTTTAGTTGCGCCAACGGTAAGATTTAAAAAAGTATTCAGGCCTACTCTAGGGAACGACCCTAAACGTAGGTTTCTGCAACTTTCTCTCATTTTCCCAGCGCTACTACTAGCTCAACTTGGTGCGGCAGAAGCTGTAACAACGAGCAAATCAAATAGCAACAATATGACGTCCGTTAGTGCTTATGCGGGAGCAAATACATTCCTGCAGCAACAAAAAATAAAAGTAACAGGGACTGTCACAGACGCGGCAGGATTACCAATACCCGGCGCGACCGTGCAGGTTAAGGGTACGTCCGCGGCAACCTCAACGGATCAAAATGGTAAATACGAAATCGAGTTACAAAAAGGCCAAACATTAACGTTCGCGGGGGTAGGTCTTAGCAGCCAGGAGCACATAATAAATACAGCCGGGGAACGAAATATTACCTTAGCGAGTTCGTCAGAAGCGCTCTCGGAAGTCGTGGTCGTCGGCTACGGAACCCAGAAACAAAAAGATGTTACTGGATCCGTGGGCACGGTATCCATGAAAAACATCAGAGGCCAGGCCATCTCTAGTCCCGACCAAGCGCTTACCGGTCAAATATCCGGCGTTCAGGTGAGTACCTCAAATGGAACGCCAGGCGGTGGACCGAAAATACAGGTTCGAGGCATAGGCGCTATCGGTGCAGGAAGCCAGCCGCTTTATGTCATTGATGGCTTTCCCGTACCAGCCTCTTCAAGTGAAAGAAGCAATCCGCTAGCCACCCTAAACCCAAACGATATCGAGTCGATGAGTGTCTTGAAAGACGCCTCAGCGACAGCCATATACGGCTCGCGAGGGTCTAATGGTGTTATCTTGATCAACACCAAGCGAGGGTCGGGCGGCGCCCTACGCATTGCTGTATCGGCAAGCACAGGTTTGCAAGAAGTCCCGCAAAAAGGACGGCCGAACCTGATGAACGCACAAGAGTTTGCACAATTTCGTAAGGAAGCTATAGAAGATAAAATTCGCTTCGAAGAGGGAAGAGAGCCTACAATAGAAGATATTCCGGAAGAGTACCGTAACCCTGCGGCTTTAGGCGAAGGCGTTGATTGGTACGACGAGGTAACCCGGGTCGCACCGATGACCGATGTCAACGTCAACTTTTCAGGAGGCAATGAGCACATACGCTCCTACGTCTCCACCGGCTATTTAAACCAGAAGGGTGTAATGCTTAACTCTGGCTTCGAACGTTTCTCGATACGTGCTAATGTTGATGGCGATCTATCCAAAAAGCTGAAAGTCGGAATGAACATCGCGCCAACCCTTACCTACTTAGATGGCGGTATCAACGGGCAAGGGCGTGATGAGTTCTTTCAGATCACAACACCAGTGGCACAAATGTATAATCCGGACGGATCTCTCAATCCATATATTGTCTCTCCAGGGTCTTTCGGCAACCCAAACCCTGTATTATTCTTTCAAGAACGTACCAACAAAAATGAAAAGCTTAAAATCCTGATGAGCACGTTCGCTGAATACAGCATTCTAGATAACTTGAAATTCAAAACAACTTTCAACGTTGACTATCAAGATGAAAGCAATGAATATTTTAGACCATCTATTATTCCTAACCAAAACGCGCCAGGTCTGTCAATCCCTTCAGGAAGCTACGGCAGAGCACAATATTTAAACTGGGCAAATGAGAACACTCTAAATTACGAGCTTAACACCGATAATGGTCACTCTTTAAGTGCACTTGTTGGATATTCCATCCAGATGCAGAAACTTAAGAGCGCCAATTTTAACGGATCTAACTATCCTGACGATGATATACGAACACTAAATGCTGCAGCACGCATCACAGGGGGAACAGGGATTGAAGACTGGGGACTAATTTCGTACCTCGCCCGTGTGAACTACTCCTATCTAGATAAGTACTTGGTTACCGCTTCATACCGCGCAGATGGATCCTCCCGGTTTGGGAAAGACAATCGCTGGGGATCCTTTCCTTCGATAGCCCTTGGATGGCGTTTATCGCAAGAAAATTTCCTAAAAGACCAGGAATGGATCAATGAACTGAAACTTAGAGCATCTTACGGACGTAGTGGGAACTTCAATATTCCTAATTATGCCTCGCTCGCCAACATTGGGACGGCAAACTACATCTTTGGAGGCTCGCTCGCTCCCGGACGTACCATGACTACACTAGGTAACAGCTTATTAGGCTGGGAGAGGATGAAAGAACTGAACATTGGATTAGACTTTACAACCTGGAATAATCGCTTAACTTTTACCGCAAATTACTATAAGCGTAATACCCTAGATCTCCTTCTAAACACGCCAATTCCACAATCGTCGGGATTCGGTACTGTAACAGAAAACAGAGGAGATGTTGAGAACACCGGACTGGAATTCTCCCTGTCATCTCAAAATTTTGTCCGCGATAACTTTACTTGGACCACTGATTTCAACATATCTTTCAACCGCAACAAAGTCATCGCGCTAGGACGAAGTAGTGATCCTATTTACTCGGGGCAGAGCTCCGAAGGGAACTTTACAAATATCACCCGTATCGGCGAGCCTGTTGGGATGATCATTGGCTACATAGTCGACGGAATATATCAAAACGAACAAGACCTTCAAAATTACGCGGCCTTTCCAGGGGCAATCCCAGGGAACTTGCGTATGCGTGACGTGAACGGTGATGGAGAGATCACACCAAACGACGACTTTGACGTGATTGGTAATCCGTATCCGGATTTCACATTCGGGATGACAAACACCTTCACCTACAAAGCGTTCGACTTCCGCATGATGATGGTCGGTTCAGTTGGACAGGAAATGCTTCGCGCTACACGCTTCTATACGGACAACATCGATGGCGTATTCAACGTTCGGAAGGAGATCGCTGATCGTTGGCGCTCGGAAGAAAATCCAGGAAGTGGCCTTGTTCCAACAACAAATGGTAGTGGACGAGGACGGGTGATGTACCGCGATACCCACTCGTTATTTGTTGAAAAGACGGACTATCTATGGGTTCGCAACATTACGGTAGGTTATACGCTTCCAAAAAGTATTGGCGGCGTAATAAACAACCTTAGAATCTATGGAAATCTTCAAAACCCCTTCCTATTTACCGGCTATGAGGGAAATCCAGAAGGTACCAATATGAACCGTGCTGATACGGGTCCGCTCGTACCCGGTATCGACTATGGATCGTACCCGGTTCCTAGAATTTACACTTTGGGCTTGAATTTCAACTTTTAAGAATTACGACTATGAAACTGAAATATATAGTATTGGGCTTCGGTCTTTTGAGCCTGAGTTCATGTAACCACCTTCTAGATGTAAAACCTTACACCTTTTCTAGTGGCGACAACTATTACGAAAATGAAGGACAAGTCCTTCGCGCCGTAAACGGCGTTTACAGCCAGCTGCAAGGCTTATATACTAGCGATTTTAACGCCTTAACGGAGATGCGGGCAGATAACACGAACTATCAATTTGACGCGACAGATCGCGGAGCGCAGCAGCGTGAGGAGATTGATGAGTTCTTGATGACACCATCCAACACCTATATGAACACATCTTGGTCACTGCTGTTCGGCATAGTTCAACAGTCTAATGTTATCCTTTCCCGTATCGAAGAGGTACCTTTTGGCGATCAAGCGCTTAAAGAACAGTACAAAGGAGAAGCAAAGTTCCTTCGCGCATTCGCGCACTTCCATTTGGTGCGGTTATTCGGCGAAATACCGTTGCATTCAACAGAAGTTGTTAATCCTTCCGATGCCTTTACCGAAGGAAAAGCGTCGGTAGATGAAGTATATGCTCTTATCATTCAAGATGCGAAAGATGCCATTGCTAGTTTACCTGAACGCTACGATGAAAACAACGCCGGACGCGTAACCAAGGGTGCTGCTTACACATTACTAGGCGACGTGTATCTTACTCGTAAAGAATACGGCGAAGCGGTAACAAACTTTACCGAAGTAACCAAGCTGGGTTACGCCCTTGCACCAGATTACGCTTCTTGTTTTAATCCAAACGACAAAAACAACGAAGAGTCTGTCTTTGAGGTACAATATGACGCATCCATAGAAGGAGAAAACAGTAATTTCATCTTTCTTTTCGGCCCTCGGAATGCCAAATTGAAGCTTGTAGGTTTCACCGGAAACCTTGGAGGTAGCAATATTCCGACACCAAGTATTTACGATGCATATGAGCCGGGGGATCTGCGCAGGGATAAATCAATACAACTTTTTGATGATCCCTCAAACTCGGCTTATGCTGAAGCGAAAGCATTTGATGGGAAAATGCCATTCATTAAAAAATACTACCACGCGCCTTATATTGAGGACGGACGCGCCAATGAGAATTGGCCGGTATACCGATATGCGCACGTATTATTAATGCTTGCCGAAGCGCTTAACGAAACCGGATCGGGCGATCCTTACGTTCACCTAAATCAGGTGCGTAAACGGGCCGGACTGAAGCCATTATCGGGACTATCCAAAGATGCGTTGCGTCAAAAGATTGCTGACGAGCAGCGAGTAGAAGTCGCTTTCGAAAGCCACCGCTGGTATCAGTTATTACGGACTGGAAAAGCGGAAGACGTGATGAATGCGCATGGAGAAGAAGAGAAAAAACGCCTCTCCAGACTGAGCAATGCTTCTTACAGCGTGATTCCCCACAAACTTTTACTCCCTATCCCCCAGCGCGAGGTCCAGGTAAACGGAATCGAACAAAACCCAGGATGGTAGAAGCACACGAAAGGTTTTCAACCAAAAACTAAACACCCAAAATAATGTTAAAAACGAACAAAATCGTAAACATCCTCAAAACAAGCATCGCCATGCTTGTTTTGAGTTCCTGCCAAGGATCAGACAAACAGGAACCTGTAGATACGAATCCCAAAACACAGAAGATCGTGATTCCCGAGGGATTCGCGATAGATCATATCTACTCCCCTTCGGATAACGAAAAGGGATCTTGGGTCGCTATGACTTTCGACGATAAAGGGCGCATGATCACTTCCGACCAGTACGGAGGTCTATTCCGCATCGAGCTTCCGCCTATCGGATCGGACAGCACGGTGAAACCAAAAATAGAACCGTTAGATTTTCCGGTTGAAAAAAAGAATCCTTCGGATACCACACAGAAGGTCGGTATCGGTTATGCTCAGGGTCTTTTATGGGCAAATAACAGCCTGTACGTAATGATAAATCACTTCCCTAACGAAGAGTTCGCTAAAGGAAGCGGTTTATACCGCTTGGAAGATACCGATAAGGACGACAAGCTGGACAAAATAACGCTGATGCGCGCTTTAAATGGAGAAGGAGAACACGGACCGCACAGTATCGTTCTGGGCCCTGATTCCACCTCTCTTTATATCGTAGCCGGTAACCACACCGATCTACCAGAAATGGACAGTTACCGATTGCCTGCAACATGGAAGCGCGACAACTTATTTCCTCATATCCTTGATCCTCAAGGTCACGCCACCGATCGTAAAGAACCCGGGGGCTGGATCGCCAAAACAGATTTCGAAGGCAAAAATTGGGAGCTGATAAGTGCTGGGTATCGTAATACATTTGATATTGCCTTTAACGATCAAGGTGAACTGTTCGCTTATGATTCGGATATGGAGTGGGATTTTGGGATGCCATGGTACCGCCCGACACGTCTTCTACACGTGACTTCGGGTGCTGAATTCGGATGGCGTACAGGTAATGCCAAATGGGAAGAAGGTTATCTGGACAACTTACCGGCACTTCTAAATGTTGGCCAAGGATCACCTACTAACCTGTTATACGCAAGCAAAGCACGTTTTCCCGATGAATATCGCAACAGCCTGCTAGCATTCGATTGGAGCTTTGGAATTATTTATTCAGTTCAACTAACTCCGAAAGGCGCTACCTACGAAGCCAAAGCAGAAGAATTTGTTGCTGGCTCTCCACTACCGCTCACTGACGGAGAGATCGGTCCCGACGGAGCCCTCTACTTCTTAACCGGGGGACGCAAACTTGAGTCGGACCTTTACCGCGTTTATTATAAAAAACACGACAAAATAGATCTTAACAAAAACAAACAAAAGGACACTGAACTTAGTCCAGAATTTGCTCTACGTAAAGAGATAGAACAGTATCACAAGCCATCTGCGCCGGGCACGGCCGCTAAAATGTGGGAACACCTTGGGAACCCCGACCGCCACGTTCGCTATGCCGCACGTATCGCTATCGAACACCAGCCCCTTCAAGAATGGCAGTCATTGGTATTCGCCGAACGCAGCATCACCAAACTAACCGAAGGAGTACTTGCACTGACAAGAGCCGCAACCCCTAGTCCCGCTTTGCGTGATCAAATGCTTGCCCGTATGGCCTTTATTCCTCTGAACAGAATAACAGAGGAAAAACTTCTAAACGTTCTTCGCGTATACGAGACTATTGTCTCCCGCATGGGTAAACCTGAAGGGCAAACTGCGACGGCACTTGCCTCCCGCCTGACGGCTCTCTACCCCTCTAAGGTGAATGCCGTAAATCGCAGACTGGGAAAAATACTTGTCGCCATCGACGATCAAACCGTAGTCGCTAAAACCGTTCCCTTGCTTTACTCGGCGAAAGATGACAGTACGAGCAGCTCCAATTTCATGAGCTCTTCAAATCTCATCTTACGTAACCCAGAGTACGGTCTTGCCATCGCTGACATGCTGGCCAATATACCACCAGCACAACAGATATACTTAGCGACCATGCTTAGTGAAGCAAAAACGGGTTGGACAGAGGACTTGCAGACACAATACTTCAAATGGTACTATAAAGCCTTTGGATATAAAGGCGGAAACAGTTATATTGGGTTTATAGACAAAGCGCGTAAAATAGCTCTAGCAAACCTACCGAAAGATCAGAAAGCACATTTCGCCGAGATATCAGGCGACTCACTGGTAAATCAAGCCGGGAATCGTCTTGCCTCAAGCGTACCTCCGCCTAAAGGTCCTGGTAGAAAATGGGAAATTGATACCGCGATCAAATATTTAGATTCGGCAGGCATAAAACCGAACTTCAAGCGAGGAGAAGAGCTCTTTCTAGCTATAAATTGTGGCTCATGCCATACGATGAAAGGTACGGGCGGATCAGTTGGTCCTGATCTTACGCAGCTCGGTTCACGCTTCTCCAAAAAGGATATGTTAGAAGCGATCATTGAGCCAAGCAAAGTGATTTCAGACCAATACGAGTCAAAACTTTTCCATATGAAGGATGGCACGAAACAACTAGGACGACTGATGGGTGAGAATGAAAAAGCATACATCATTTCCCAAAACCCGTATGCTCCGCAAGTGACCAAGGAAATCCTTAAGAAAGAGGTCTCGGAAATTAAGATATCGGAAGTATCGATCATGCCCCCAGGAACGCTCAACAGCTTGAATGCGCAGGAGCTTAACGACATTATCGCCTACATCATGTCAGGAGGAAACGACAAAGCAGAGGTATATACAAAGAAAAACTAATAACAACGTGAACAACACAAAAAAGGAATGGTTAGAGTTGGTCTCCCACCATGCGCAGGTCGGCGGCATCGAAACCTCTGTTTTAGATAACGGAAGGGCTAAAGGTACCCGTATTGCGTGGGTGAATACGGGCGCCGGCCTTCGTTTTAAAGTGGTAATAGACCGAGGAATGGATATCGCTGATGCCAGCTACAAGGAGCACAACCTCGTGTGGCTATCAAGGCTCGGCGTTACCGCTCCGCAACCATTCTCTGATACAGGAGTAAACTGGCTGAGAACCTTCGGTGGAGGTCTGCTTACAACCTGTGGTGTTACGCATGTCGGGGGACCCGAGGAGGATACCTACGGCAGTCGTGGACTACACGACCAATACAGCAACACCCCTGCCGAACTTCTCGCTATAAAGCAGCCCGACCTAAACGCGGGTGACAACGAGATGTATATTTCAGGCAGGATATTTCAAGGGCACCCGCTGGGGTACAACATAGAAATTAAACGCACCATACGTTGTTTCCTTGGCGAGCCCACGATTTATCTGGAAGATGAAATAAAGAATATCGGTAACATCGATGTCCCCCACATGTTACTTTACCATATGAACTTCGGCTATCCCTTAGTGGCTCCAGGATCGAAACTCTTGTGGAAAGGAGACTGGACATCCCGCGAAGGGGAAGAGCATGCGCGTATATTCAAAAAGGGGTCCGACTTCCATACCTGTCCAAAACCCATGGACAGTCACCGCGGAGCAGGGGAAGAGGCTGCATTAATAGACATAGATGCAGACCCACAGGGTAAAGCGCACTGTGGTATTTATAATAAAGAACTCGGCTTGGCCCTGCGCTTAAGTTTTCTCAAAGAACAACTCCCGTGGCTTACCAATTGGCAACATTGGGGCAAAGGCGAATATGTTGCAGGGCTAGAGCCAGGGACACACCTTCCGCTTGGACAGAAACATACACGCCAAAACGGTGATCTCATCCAAATTGCGCCAGGGCAAAGCAGGAAATATGCGTTGGAGCTCGAAATAATAAAAGACACAGATAAACTAACAGAATTCGTAAATTCATACATAAATATATAAACGTAAAGGAATGGAAATAATCGAAAAAGCATTTGAACAAGGACAAGGAGTATTACGCTTAGCACCAAACTGGGTACCTCGGTCGTTTTGTGTACCAGGGAGAAGAATTAAACTTCATCCCGATGATTATTATGTGCTCGGCGGCGAGCGTGGTGGGATCGATGAACGTTGGTTCTCTTCGACAACACCAGCAAAAAACGGTCCTCTGACAGGCGAATTCGAAGGTTTAAGCTTCGTCGTGTACGAACAAGATGGTAAAACAGAACAGGTTTTACTTTCAGACTGCGTGAATCACTTGAAGGGAAAGCTTATCGGTGATCGCATTTGGAATCAATACCAGGCATGGCCTATGTACTCAAAATTCTTCGACAACATGGGGCCGTTACCGCACCATATCCATCATAACGACGAAAAAGCAGCGGATATTGGGCAAGATGGCAAACCGGAAGCTTATTATTTCCCCCCGCAGCTCAATAACCACGGAGGCGATTTCCCTTACACGTTCATTGGAATTGCTCCAGGAACACCTAAAGAACAAATTAAAGAGTGCCTTGAAAATTTTTCAAAAGGAGACAACAAGATCACCAATTACTCTCAAGCTTACCGCCTAGAACCAGGCACCGGATGGGACGTTCCTCCAGGATTATTGCACGCGCCAGGAAGTCTTTGCACATACGAGCCACAAAAGGCATCCGACGTGTTCGCAATGTATCAATCATTGGTGAACGAAGCGATCATTCCTGAAGAACTACTTTGGAAGGGTGTACCTGAGGAGAAAAAAGGAGATTACGATGCGCTAATGGATATCATCGACTGGGATCTTAACGTTGACCCTGACATGATGAAAAATAGATTTATGGCACCTTTGCCTGTTGAAGACGAAGCAAAAATGGCAGCCTCCGGATATTCCGAAAAATGGGTCTGCTACAAATCAACTGCTTTCAGCGCCAAAGAGCTTACTGTATTTCCAGGACAAACAGTTACGATCACCGATGCCGCTGCGTACGGCCTGATCATGATGCAGGGACATGGAAAATTAAATGAATGGAGCATCGAAACACCAGCGCTTATCCGTTATGGTCAGCTAACCAATGATGAATTCTTCGTATCTGAAGAGGCCGCAAAGAGAGGTGTTACCATTCAAAATCATTCGCAAACGGATCCAATCGTTATGCTAAAACATTTTGGTCCGGACAATCCAGATTTAGTAATAGAAGGTTAATTTTTTCACCCATAAAATGTCTTTTTATGAACACATACAACAGACCAAAACTACATAATGCCACTTGGCCCGGCATTGTGGGAAAAGGAGACCAAGAGCCGATCATCTCGCTAGACGAACTGCTGGAAAAAACAGCAGCAGCGGAAGTAGATGGCATAAAATTCGATGGCGTGGATTTAGGTTTATTTGAAGCACACGTCAAACTCGACCCTTCAGATGACAATATCAAAGCTATTGCCGACAAAATCGGCGGTTACGGCCTGGAAATAGGAACATTAGTAGCGCCCATATGGCCCCCTGACGGTGGTTCGGCGATGGGAACCGCACAAGACCGCGATAAATTTGTAGAGGCTGTTCGAAAATCAGCGCAGATCGGTTCCAAGCTCCGTGACCAAGGCATACGTACAGCCAATGTAATCCGCATCGATTCGGCAACGGGCGTCGAACAATGGGCGCAGAATCCAGTAGAAAACACGAAGCTTATCGCTGAAACGTTCCGCAGAGCGTGCGATGTCGCTGCTGAATACGGCGAACGCCTAGCGGCAGAGGGCGAGATATGCTGGGGTGGGATGCAAAGTTGGAAAACGATGCTCGATACCCTAGAGCAGGTGGATCGGGACAATATTGGTTTCCAAGCTGACATGTCACACACCTTCCTCTACTTATTGGGATACAACGCCCCACAAGATCGCATCTTAAAACCAGACTTTACCTGGGACGATAGAGAAGAGCTGGAACGAGGCCTAGAATTCCTAACCTCGAAGCTACGCCCCTGGACAATAGACTTTCACGTCGCACAAAATGACGGCACTGTATTTGGCTCTGGATCACATGACAAAACAGGACGACACTGTTTGCCAACAGATCCAAATGGCAGACTAAACATTGCAAAAGACGCTGGTTACTGGCTTAAAGATGAAAACGGAAACCCAAGCAAGGCTTTTAATCATATTTGCTGGGACGGTTGTATGTTCCCCAATGAAGTTATGCACCAACAGCAAACATGGAACGACATCCTTAAAGCCTTAATCGACGTGAGAAACGCAAACGGTTGGACCGTTTAACAAAAAAGAAACACAATATGAGTAAGAAAGAACTAAGAATTGGATTAGTTGGTTGCGGATTCATGGGACGAACGCACTCCAACGGATATAATAGAGTAAGCAACTTCTTTCCGGACCTAGCCTACACCCCTGTGCTAAAGGCCGTCTGTTCGCGCAGTGAAGACAAGGTGAAGGCCTTTGCCGAGCAATGGGGATACGAATCATACGAGACCGATTGGAAGGCGCTTATTGCGCGTGAGGATATCGATGCTGTCGATATCTGCACACCCAACAATATGCACATGGAAATAGCTATTGCTGCCGCTGCGGCCGGAAAAATGGTGCTTTGCGAGAAACCGTTATCGCGAAATCTAGCGGAAGGCGAACAGATGGTTCAAGCAGTGGAGACGAATAATGTAAAAAACACTATATGGTACAACTACCGCCGTCTGCCAGCAGTAACGCTTGCTAAACAAATCATAGAGAGCGGCAAACTGGGGAAGATATTCCACTATCGCACCAACTTCTTACAGGACTGGACAATCAATGAAGAACTCCCACAAGGAGGCCGCGCATTTTGGCGAATGGATGCTGATGCCGCTGGATCTGGAGTAACAGGAGACTTATTAGCACACTGCATTGATCTTGCCATGTGGCTTAACGGCGGCATAGAAGATGTTTCAGCTGTAACAGAAATTTTCGTGAAACAACGCATGCATGAGGAGACCGGTAAGCTTGAAGATGTAAAGATAGACGACGCTTCTATTTTCCACTGTCACTTCAAAAACGGATCTCTAGGTCTATTCGAATCTACACGTTACGCCCGTGGACACAAAGCGTTGTTTACATTTGAAATCAACGGCGAAAACGGCTCACTAAAATGGGATCTACACGACCTTAACCGCCTAGAATATTTCAATAATTCCGATGACTCGACGCTTAAAGGATGGCGCTCAATCCATGTGACCGACGGTGACCAACCGTATATGAACAAATGGTGGGTACCTGGATTGTCCGTCGGCTATGAGCACTCTTTTGTACATCAAGTTGCTGATTTTCTTGCGGCCTTGGAGTCCGGCGAGCCTTGCCATCCGACCTTCCGTGATGCATTAGAGACTCAAAAAGTCTGCGAAGCAGTAATCGACTCGGCAAAAAACAGGCGCTGGGAAGATACCAACGTAGACTGGAATAACTAAAAGCAAACACCCACACAATGAAAAATATAATAAAAAACACTTACTTAAGCCTTGCACTGTCGGCACTACTCGTAGCCTGTGGAGGTAGCAGTGCCAACCAAGACACGACAAACGCTACTGCCGCCGCCGATTCTGCTAAACAAGACGGTTTCGTCGATATGTTTGAGAACAACAGCCTAGCAGGATGGAAGGGAGACACCACCTACTGGCACATGAAGGACGGCATCCTCAAAGGGGAAATACGAGAAGACCAAGAACCGTTGAAAAACAATACATTCTTAATATGGCAGGGAGGGGAAGTCGGTGACTTCGAGTTGAAAGCACAATTCAAAATTTCTGAAAAAGGAAATAGCGGGATTAATTACCGCAGCGACCTATTCACAGAACTGCCAAACGCCCTTAAAGGCTACCAAGCAGACATCGACGGCCAAAATCGCTACACTGGACAAAACTACGAAGAGCGCAAGCGTACAACACTTGCATACAGAGGTCAGTCGACGGAAATCCTCAATCCAACACCAGAAAACAAGGGGGAGTCCAAAGGCAATGCGTGGACCAATCTGAAGGTAATAGACACGATAGCTACAGATCAACAGATGCAAGCGTTCCTCAAACCAAACGATTGGAATGAAATTGAAATAAGGGCCAAAGGGAACAAGCTCACGCATCTACTCAACGGACAAGTTATCGCAGAGGTCACAGATAACGATACACAGAACCGTAAAGACAAAGGCTTGATCGGTGTCCAAGTTCACGTGGGTCCTCCCATGAAGATTGAGTACAAAGACATGAAAATAAAAGTGATCGAGCCTTAGAACGATAGAGTATGGAATGGAAAGTGCAACTACGGGATAGCCTACTGGCAAAGGCCAGCCCCGAGGAGAGCCGCTATTTACAACAAGCTGAACAGCTGGTTTTATCCGATTACAAATCAAATTTCAACAAGGTTTATCTCCCTCTTTCTCGGAAGTTAACACCGCAAACAAAAGAAACAATCATAAGCATAGCAAGTAGTGAAGACCATCCGCTGATTATTAATCAGTGGACGGTCTTACGACTCGCTCGGGTTTGGATGCTCAGTCTAATAAATGACGAGCCAAAGGAATACAAATCATTTATCGATAAGCTATTCGAATACGCCGACGTACAGGAACTTACAGCGTTGTATTCTGCGCTCAATATCTTCCGCTATCCGGAACTTTGGATAGAGCGCTGCCAGATCGGGATTCGCAGTAACATCGGTCCAGTACAACAGGCCATCATAGAGCACAACAAATATCCTGCTCAGAACCTTAATGAGGACGCCTGGAACCAAATGGTGCTAAAAGCATTTTTTACGGAAAAGGATATTCCTTATATTTATGGTCTTCTTGCGCGTGATAATGATCAACTTCAAGCATCGATCGTTGATTATATCTACGAAAGAGATTCGGCCCAACGGGAAATACACCCTCTGTTGTGGTTACTTGCCAAGGACAATCTACCTCCACGAGCGGTAGGGATATTAACGGAAAGGCTTAACAAGTCGATGAAAGCGGACGAGCGTTACATTAGCGAGCAAGTGTCTCTTCAAAATGCCCAAAGGACCATGAATACGGAAGAAATGGTCTCCAAAAGCAGCGAGGAACTATTAGAGAACTATTTAAACTTAAGGAATGTGTACAGAACTAAATAGAAATCCAGCAAGCATGGGAAGACCCATGCCGCTGGATTTCGACATCATAAAAGATTTAAAATTCGTCGATCCCCATATTCATATGGTATCGCGCACCACCGATGATTATCAGGCTCTATTCGACGCCGGGGTATTACTAGTCATCGAACCTGCTTTCTGGGTCGGACAGCCACGAACAGGCATCGACACTTTCAAAGACTATTACAATAGTCTTATCGGGTGGGAACGTTTTCGCGCTTCTCAATTTGGAATACGCCATTTCTGCACGATCGGTCTGAACTCCCGGGAGGCTAACAATGAAGCCCTAGCAGAACAGGTTATGGAACTCCTACCTCACTTCATTTATAAAGAAGGCGTATTGGGAATTGGTGAGATCGGTTTTGATGATCAGACGGCGACGGAAGAAAAATATTATCGCGCCCAACTTGAATTGGCTAAAGAGGCGGGAATACCGGTGCAAGTGCATACTCCTCATCGTGATAAAACCAAAGGAACCACGCGCAGTATGGATATTGCTCTAGAGCACGGATTAGATCCCGCATCGGTGATCATTGATCACAATTCTGAAGAAACTGTTCAAGAGGTTCTAGATCGCGGCTTCTATGCCGCATTCACTATTTATCCGTTCACCAAGATGGGCAATGAACGAATGGTAGAGATTGTCAAAAGATATGGGCCGGAGCGCATCATGGTAAACTCAGCGGCAGATTGGGGGATAAGCGACCCACTTGCCGTACCCAAAACTGCCGCTTTAATGCTACAAAGTGGAATTACTAAAGCAGACGTGGAGAAAGTAACTTACCACAACGCTCTAGCTGCTTTTCGAATTCACGAACACTTGGATATTAACAAGCTTGACGAGACTTTCTTTGCCGACCCAACCGAAAAATACGAGGGAAATACAATTTTACGAGGAGGTCAGCAGCCGCGGATAAATAAAGAATCAATTATTATATCCTAACTAAGCGCCCGAATGTTGAAACCCTGGATCCAACTTATCAGGCCCGCCAACGTGCTCACGGCAATTTCCGATGTGCTCGCTGGGGTGGCTTTAGCTTGTTTATTTCTCGATACGGACCTCCCTGCGGAAAACACGTTACTGCTCATCACGCTTTCGAGTATGCTCCTATACACAGGGGGCATCGTGTTCAATGATGTGTTTGATGCAAAACTTGACGCTACTGAGCGGCCCGAACGTCCGATACCTTCAGGAAAAGTCACTCGCAAAAGCGCTACATACCTAGCAAGTATAGCCTTCTTTATAGGCTGCATACTTGCTTATCAGATAAACCTTGCTGCTTTTGTGCTGGCTTTGGCGATCGTGTTGATGTGCTTGATATACAATGCTATTGCTAAACACCATTTTATAGCAGGGCCTATCGTCATGGGTACATGCAGGGGGCTAAATCTGCTGCTCGGGATGGCGGTAATCCCCGAAGCCTTAAATCACTGGTATATAGCGGCGGTCCCTATTATTTATATTGCCTCGGTGACGAATATCAGTCGGGGTGAAGTTTACGGAAACAACCGGACGGCAATGCTCGTCTCAGCAGCTTTGTATGCAATCGTGCTAAGCACATTGGTTTATTTCACTTTTACTTCTAAACATTTTCTAGCCTTGGCGTTCATTCTGTTTTTTGTTGCGATGATCTTGACGCCGCTCCTAAAAGCACTCCGATCTCTAGCGCCACAAGACGTCAGATCGGCGGTAAAATTTGGCGTGTTAGCGCTCATCCTTATGAATGCCAGTTGGATTGCGATATCCGGTTTTTGGGTACTCGCTTTAGCAATCTGCGCCATATTGCCCATTTCGATTTACCTGGCTAAAAAATTTGCCGTAACCTAACCTTTTTTTTGAACTATGGAGCGTACATTAGAACAACATTTTCGTATCGATTACCACTACAACATATATTTCACAGACGGATTATTCACTTTAGGAAACAATATGCTTCGAGAGTTTCTAACCCGGCTCAGTACTCCTCTGTTCAAGCAAAAGATACTTTTTGTATTGGACGGTGGTATGTTGGAAAAACACCCTAAACTATTTGATCAGATACGTAACTACTTTAAAGATATCGAAGACGTCAAGCTGACCAGCGAACCGCTGGTACTTCCCGGGGGCGAGATTTGCAAGAATCAGACTAAAAATTTGGAGCAAATTATTGCGGCCGTAGACCAGTATGGGATCGACCGGCATTCTTATATCGTCGCAATAGGCGGCGGGGCACTCCTCGATCTTGTTGGTTTCGCCGCAGCAATTGCGCACCGTGGAATAAAGCACATCCGCATCCCCACAACCGTACTCTCTCAAAACGATTCCGGTGTAGGCGTAAAAAATGGCATAAATTACACGGGGAAAAAAAATTTCCTTGGCACATTCGCACCACCAATAGCCGTATTCAATGACGCTGCCTTCCTACAAACCCTCGATAACCGTTCCTGGCTTTCCGGAATATCCGAAGCAATTAAGGTTGCATTAATTAAAGATCTTCCTTTTTTTAACTGGGTACAGCAACATGCAGAGGACCTAAGAAAGAAATCGTCTTCCCAGATGGGCGAATTGATATTCCGCTGTGCGGAGTTACATTTGGAACACATCCGCAAGGGAGATCCATTTGAACTAGGCTCCTCTCGTCCACTAGACTTCGGTCACTGGAGCGCACACAAGCTCGAACAAATGACACACTTTGAGCTTTTGCACGGAGAAGCCGTTTCCATAGGTCTTTCAATCGATGTTCTTTACTCATACTACTTAGGAAATATATCCGAGGAAGAGGCTCTTACGGTTGTCAACCTTTTTGTACAATTGGGCCTTCCAATATACCACCCCGTATTGGATAATGAAGATACACGCGTTGTACTTCTCGCTGGACTTTTGGATTTTCAGGAACATTTAGGAGGAAAGCTAACGGTCGTTCTTTTGGAATCTCTAGGAACGGGTAAAGACTACCACCAAATGGATCATACACTCATTCTTAAAGCGATTGACTTTTTAAAAATATATTCAAAAGAGAAGGGAATTATAAATGGAGCTCGCTAAATCGCACATATCCTATTGTAGTAACATTCATCCCGGAGAGGGCTGGCAAGAGCACCTCAATGAGCTAAAAACAAATGTTCCGCTTATTAAAGAGCGTGTCTCTCCCAACAAACCATTTGGGCTCGGTCTTCGTCTGTCGGCAAAAGCTGCGGAGGAATTGTCAGATTCTTCTGCCCTTTCCGAATTTAAAGAATGGCTCGCTCGTCATGACCTCTACGTCTTTACCATGAATGGGTTTCCTTACGGTGATTTTCACCTGAAGCGGGTAAAAGACCAAGTACACGCGCCTGACTGGACAACTAAATTACGCCTCAACTATACAAAGCGGCTGTTTGATATATTGGTACAGCTCCTCCCCGAACACCACCAAGGAGGCATATCTACCTCCCCCCTCTCTTATCGATTTTGGCATAACGAAGGGGATAACGACTGGAAAACCAAACGTCAAATTTGCACACAACACATACTTGAAGTCGCCGACCACCTGTATCAAAAAGAAACAGAGACTTCATTCTATATGCATTTAGATATAGAGCCGGAACCTGATGGAATGATTGAAAATGCTGCGGAATTTATCAGTTGGTACCTGGAGGAATTACTCCCTCTCGGGCAGGCTTATTTTCATGAACGCTATGGCTTGGAACCCGCAAAGAGCATCGCTCTCATTAAGCGTTATATATGCCTGTGCTATGACGTTTGCCATTTCGCACTAGAGTATGAAGATCACGCACTTTGTATGAATCAGCTATCCAAAGCCGGTATTGCAATCGGTAAGTTTCAAGTTAGCTCTGCTTTAAAAGTAAAGCTTGCCAGCGAACGCCAGCGCCGTGATGAACAAAAAAAGAAGCTGCAAGAATTTGATGAACCAATATATCTGCATCAGGTAATTGCAAAGGACAAGGAGGAGAATCTAATAAAATATCGAGACCTTGCCGATGCATTCGCCGATAACAACGACAACACACACACCGAGTGGCGAAGCCACTTCCATGTACCAATCTTCCTAGAAAGCTACGGTGAACTTGGTTCTACACAAGACGATATCCGTGAAGTCATGCACCTACATCAGCTACAACCTAGAACCAAGCATATCGAAGTGGAAACATATACGTGGGGGGTACTCCCAAAATCACTTCAAATACCAATTCATGAATCCATAGCAAGGGAGCTGAACTGGCTAGTGGAACTTTTAAATTCGAAAACATGCAAAGAATAGCAGTTATTGATATCGTAGGCCTATCAACGTCGATAATTGGGGAGCATACTCCTATCATCCGCGAATTTATAGAGAAGCATAAACTATACAATATAAAACCTGTACTTCCTGCTGTAACCACCAGCGCACAGACAACATACCTCACCGGGCTACATCCCAAAGACCATGGTATCGTGGGCAATGGTTGGTATGACAAAGACGATGCTGAAATAAAGTTTTGGAAGCAGTCTAACAAACTCGTACAGGGTGAAAATATTTGGCAGACGGCAAAAAAAATGAATCCCGCATTTACTTGCGCCCAGATGTTTTGGTGGTATAATATGTATAACGACGCAGATTTCTCCGTCACCCCGAGACCCAACTACCTCGCTGATGGTCGGAAGATCCCTGACTGTTATGCATATCCAGCATCCTTACGGGATGAACTCACAGAAAAGTTCGGGAAATTTCCTTTATTTAATTTTTGGGGTCCGAATGCCAATATTAAATCGTCTAGATGGATCGCAGACGCAGCGATGTATGTGGAAAGCAAACATCAGCCGACTCTCAATCTTATCTATCTGCCGCATCTAGACTACTGTCTGCAAAAATATGGACCTAGTTCTGCCGAAACACAGAAAGAACTTAGTCAAATAGATGCTCTTGTCGGTGAACTTATAGCCTTCTTTTCCAGAAGAAACGTCGAAATCGTCTTGCTTTCGGAATACGGAATCGCCCCAGTCAATAGGCCCGTACATATAAACCGCATACTGCGAAAAGAAGGGTTACTCGAGATTCGTATTGAAAGAGGTAGAGAGCTTCTCGACGCAGCAGCGTGCCAAGCTTTTGCAGTAGCGGATCATCAAATAGCACATATTTATGTAAACGACCAACAGGTAAAACAGCGGCTAAAAACGCTGTTAACCGACACAGCAGGCATAGCAAAAATATTGGATAAAAATGAGTTGACATCATACCACATCAACCACGACCGGGCAGGTGACTTGGTCCTTCTAGCAGAACCGGATTCTTGGTTTACATATTACTTCTGGGAAGACGACGCCGTAGCTCCGGATTACGCGCGCATGGTAGATATTCACAAAAAACCAGGCTACGATCCGGTAGAAATGTTTATGAGTTCTAAGTCAAGGGCTATATTTAAGCTTCTTCTTAAGAAAATAGGACTGCGAGCCATATTGGACATCACACCGCTTGACGCCTCTCTCGTTAAAGGATCACATGGCATAACTGATATAGCGCCTGCTTATCACCCCGTGTTTATTGGGGACATCGGTATTGACGGCGATACAATCAACGCGACAGATGTCAAACAGTTATTGTTAGATAAGATATTCGCAAATCAAGAAGCGAACAAACTTTCGCTCGCATGATCTAGAGGACTTAACAATTTTCCAACCGAGATCACAGGCAATTGCTAAGAATAGGATATTTAAAAAATATCCTATTCTATTTTTATGCCCCTGCTTTAAATTACTTCCAGTTTATCGTGTGATGTACAGATAGCAATAGGTGATCCGTCGCTTTATTTCTGCTAACATGCTGCATCATATATCCAAGCTGCAATCCTAGGCGATCTGTTAACTTATAACCGACCCCGCCGTACATTCTATTTCTATCGAACGTCTTGATATCTTGGGAATCATCTATATTTAAAAAAACTTCGTTGTACAATGCCAAATACACTCCCCCTGCATTAAAATCGCGCTTGGTTAACGGAACATCCACAAAAAGGGAATACCTGAACCTTCCCGTGAAATCCCTCCCCTCAATAAATCTCTCTTCCAACCTCAATCGATGTTTTATCCGTGCCCGTTTAAGAGGATGAGAAAACAACGCTTCTTGATAGATACGGTGCTCATTGGTAGGAAGATTGGGCGAACCTGGCTGTTCCGAATAAATAAAACCGTAACCCATTGTCCCTTGTAAATAAGGTTTAAACAGGTACTGCCCGCCCACACGAAATAAACTCTGATTATGATCCCCCACGAGCGTATGGTCTCTGAACTGAACCTCATGGTGAAGACTGAATTTGCTATCCTTAAATTTTGATTGCCCAAAATAAATCAACCATGATTGAGGCTGCTGTGCAAAACAAATAGACTGAAAGAAAACAACGACAAAAAATAGTAGAGCAATACGCATCTTCGAAAATAACACACGAGAAATGCACTTTCGAAAAAAGCATGTAACAATCTATACATATCCAGAAAAAAATTGCACAAACCTTTTTTTACTAAAAAATACAGCCTCGTAAAACAAGTTTGACACTTTAGACTTTATTATTGAGGGGGATCACAATAATCATAAAACGGATGATGTATAGCTTTAAACAAAAACAATTAATATTAATTACACTGTTAACATTTATAATCATGAGCGCCAGCGCCCAGAAATACCATAGCGACAAATTAATTACCGCAGCTTCTGTTGGTGTCTACCGCCCGATCGGTGTATCAGTAAGCTCAGACAACAGACTATTCGTGTCTTTCCCCAAGCAGAACGAGAACTATCAATTTGGATTAACAGAAATCGTAAATGGGGAACGCCTCCCCTATCCCGATGCGGAATGGAACAAACCAAAGGAAGCGCATAATCATTTCGTCAGCGTTCAAGATCTATTTATTGACGCCCAAGACTTTTTATGGGTCCTAGACTCAAAACCGTCGTCATCAGGGTCCATTTTCGGCAGCTCCGGTAAACCTACTGACGGACAGTTCAAATTGATAAAAATAAACACAAAGACAAATTTAGTAGAGCGAATCTATACCTTCGAAGATCTGAACAAATCAAAATCAGGACTAAATGACGTTCGTGTAGACATCGAAAACAAATTAGCGTACCTATCCGATCCCGGACAAGCCGCTATTGTGGTACTTAACCTTGAGACTGGCACTACCCATTCCGTTTTAAACGAGACACCATATACCTTAGCTGATTCATCCGTTGTACTTTCATATGAAAGAATCGAGATGCGAAATAAAGAAGGGAAACCGTTCATGTCAAATGTCAATGGCATCGCCTTGACCCATGATTTCAAATACCTATATTTCAAGCCGATAAATAAGACACATTTATTCAGGATCGAAACTCGTTATCTAGCGGATACTACATTAAATCACCAGGTTTTACGAACGAAAGTGGAAGACATGGGCGAGGTCGGCGTAACGCACGGACTGATTGCAGACAAAAAAGGAAACATTTATCTAACGAATTCATTAGATTACACGATTAAATACCTAACGCCGAATGGCGAAATGCATACCCTGGTTCAAGATTCTCGATTGCTCTGGCCTGATTCACTCGGTATCGGAACTGATGGTTATTTATATTTCTCATGTGCCCAGTTAGCCCGCGATCCGCAGTGGAATAATGGTGTAAATCGCATAGAACCACCCTACCATGTCTTTAAGGTAAAGCTACCCTAAATTATACGTGAGTATCCACGAAACCAGCCGCTCGAAATTATGGTAATGAAGCAGGAAGTCCCGAGCGTTTTAACCCCGCGGAGCATATCAAAAAATCAAAACACTGAAAATAAACTCTATGAGAAGAGCTCAAATCCCCGTTTTTTTTATACTGGCGTTTTTAAATATAACCATAGTGAGTAACTGCTCCCTAGACAAAAGCAATGAACAGACACAAACGGTGCTTAGCGGCCGGTATATTAATGAAACCTTTCTGCAACAGCTACCCGATTCAATTGCTGGGAGCATTCCAAGCTACTGCTACGAGCTGAATTTCATCGCGGACGACAGTGTCCGGGTTTTCTACGGCTTTGAGCAAGGAACATTGTTATACAAAAATAAAAGCGATGGCCAATTTGCCTTGCTGTCGGCCGTGGGGGATAATGACATCGCTTTCACACTAAATTCTGACAGCACGATTACCCTTCATGACAGCACATGGATCGGCGTTCCCCTGAACTCTAAGTTTAAGAAGGTTCCCGACCAAAGCGATTCAAAATGGGTTTTTACCCAATATTTAAATGAAAGAATGATAACTGGTCATTATCTCTTACACACCGATGGTCAAACCATAGATAACGACGTAGTATTTAAAGCGAATGGCGAGCTCGTCGGTCTTCTAGACTATGACAGCTACGCCATCTGTTTTAGTGGCGATTGCGTAAATGAAACCGCACTTCCCAATAATATCATCTATTTGTATAGCAATAGTGGAAAAAAAGACAGCTACGTTTTCAAAATAGACCAAAATGAAAACAAAATAGCTTTCCATGAACTCACCCCCCCAATTTTTGATGCAGAGGGAAACCCTCTCAAAGGCGGAAGAACCGTAGGAAAACTCAAATTCGATCTAGTGAAACCAGCCAAAAACTAAAACATTCCGTCTGTTAGTTCTTTATTAACCATTGCTCCAGCCACATTACCTGTAGCAACGGCATTCGATACCGAACGCATCATACCCGCGTTGTCGCCGCACGCGAAGACACCCGGTTCAGTTGTATGTTGAAAATTATCAACCTCGATATGACTATGTTCTGTCAGTTTACACCCGAGATTGGTTGGAATATCAGAATGCTGTTCAAACGGAACAGTGGCATAAACAGCGTCGAAGGCCATATCGCTCCCATCGCTAAAGACTACCTTTCTTAATTGACCTTCTTCATGCAAAAATTCCGCAATCTCTGTTTCAATAATATTAATACCATACTTCTCAGCCTTCTCTCGTAATTCTTTGCTAAGATCCGCCGGTCCATTTGTTAGTATTGCTAAATCGCTTGTCAAATTATGAACCAAAGGAACAAGGTGCGCTGCCCTCTCCCCATTAGCTATAATACCTGTTTTCTGATTACGAAATTCATAACCATGGCAGTACGGGCAATGAACAATTGAAATCCCCCAGCATGCAGAAAATCCGGGTATTGGCAGAAGCAGATCTCGAACACCGGTGGCAAAGATGAGTTTTTTTGATTCGAACTCATCGCCTTTTTGGGTGGCAATGGCAAATCCATAATCAGTTCTATAGCCTTTAACGGCTCGATCAGCGTGAAAATTCACCGTATCATACTTGAGCACCTGTTCTTTTGCTGCCTTCGTCAATTCCGCTGGCGTGCTGCCGTCTCCCAACAAGAAATTGTGAGAATGAGGCGTTTGTTTATTGCAGGGAAAGCCGCTATCAATTATTAAAACACTTCGTAAAGAACGTCCCAATGCCATTGCTGCAGATAGTCCCGCATAACTTCCTCCTATAATAATTACGTCAAATTTTTTATCTTTATTCATATCCTTTTCATTTTATGAGTCTTATCTTTTAAATACAATACATTAATAGCAATACTTGATGGCAAATTGTTTTGTTCATTAATAATATATATATCTATTATTTTCAAATTAAGATTCTTGCTCGAAAGCATCCTCCAGCCACAGCGAATGAATACACTATCAATAGTTCTTACTAAACGCCATGGCAGAAGAAAAAATTATTATAAAAACTGTCGCAATCCACCAAATACTGCTCGATTTTTGCCTTTCCCGAGGAGAATTATTGGATACCTCTCGCTCTTCCATCTTATATCCTTTTAATAATTCCGGGTGCTCCGTCGAAACGGCTGCAGGTTTATTCGCTTGCGACTTTCTCGGCGCAATATTCCGCGCCTCCCGACTAGAATGTGTAACAGAGCTTTGCCTTGCTCCTGCGCGAGCTGGCTTTGCTGAATTATGTATTCTCCCTAATTTCTCCTGTAAGGAGCTGAGTTTGGACCGTTGTTCTTTTCCTGCTGCTTGTTGGTTTACAAATTCATACAGTTCTTCATTCCCGCATACCTGATCTGAACACGAGAGACCCGTCTGTTCAACCGTTTCCAAGTATGCCGCAACCAGATTGTCCAACGTTTGCTCATCTGGTGCCCAAAATTCCTTTCTGGCAACTTCTAACATCCGCACTAACATGTTCTGATAAGCATAGGTGTTTTTCGCATTTGCGAACCGGCTCTTGATATCAAGACCATATTTATCGGCCACATACACATCGTGCCACTCCTGCCAGTCGGAGGTCGTAATCACTCCCTCCGTTGTGGCCGTCCATCCCCACATATTATCTGTCACCTGCCCCACCATACGGGCCCCGGCATACCCCTCATCCAACATTTCGGTAATCCAGGTCGGGTTAAGATATCGGGTATTCAGTTCCCTACCAATAAACTTTTGCAACGTCTCTTGTTTCATAGTGGCCGGATCCGTCAAATTGCTGACCATGATATCGGGCTGCGATCCATCGATACTTTTAATAGCTAAGGACATTCCCCCCAAATACTGAAAAAAGTCATCATTATCGAGTGCTCCATAAACATTTGTCGATCTACTATGCACGACGGCTTTGGTCCCTGATAGCGCCTGCTTAAATAACGACAACGCTATATTCTTTCCACTCAGTTCGGAAATTTCATGTTCACCGGCACCCCAAAATCCTTGCCCATACAAATGACCCGACCGATTAAAATATACATTGGCAATGTCCTCCACCTCATCCCACTTATCAGAAGCCTGCACCACGTCATCGACTCCAATACCATAGCTCCCTGATGCGGCACCAAACATACGAACGAGCGCTAAGCGTTTACGCGTATCGGCATCTTCGACTCCCGCCAAAGAAAGCTGCTTTTCTAAACTATCAGCATGCGACCGTATAGCGTTATCTGCCTCCGGAGATTCATAGGTCAACGTAACAGCCTGATCCAATAAGCTCATCATTTGTGGAAACATGTCGCGGTAGAGTCCCGATGGCGTCATAACTACGTCTACCCTAGGACGCCCCAAGCTATCCCGAGGAATCAATTCCACCCCTTTGATTTTACCCGAGGGTTCGTACCTCGGGCGTACACCTAACAGATATAGAATCTGTGATTCCATAATACCTTCGTGTCGTATTGTCTCCACAGACCACAAGTTATAAGCCACTTTATTCGGATAAGTCCCTTCGTGTTTCTTTCTATAACCCGCAAGCAACTCTTCAGCTAGTTTTCGTCCTTCAGCATACGTTTCCTGCGTCGGCATGCGCGAAGGATCAAACGCATAGAAGTTCTTACCCGTAGGAAGAGCTTCCGGATTACGCAAAGGGTCATTCCCAGTACCCGGTGTAATATACTTGCCTTCCAAGGCTTCGAGCAACGACCGCATCTCTGAAGGGCCGCTTTCTAAAATATTGTTGAAAAACGTTTCAACCAAAACCTCCCGTTTTTCGACGGATATATCCCTATGCCGTCCAGCCATTGCTACTGCAGTAAGCCGTGCATGGGCAGAATCCGGTGATACCCCAAAAGTATGCATACCCATTGGACTCTGCTTTTCGTTTAATTCTTGCAAATAATGCTCGACTGATTGAACATCAACGGCTTGTATGTCACCTGTGATCGCTAAATCTCGGATCACCCCCGATTCAACCGCCCAACGATTAATCGCCTTTAGATGAGACGCCGCTAATATTGGACTTTTCTGATCTGCCGCTGTATAATCGTTAATAGCTCCCGCAAGTTGTCGCAGCTCGGGTCTCAGTCCAGATTGTTGAAAGGGTGGTGTCATATGGTCAATAATCACCGCTCCCCCACGCCGCTTTGCCTGCGTCCCTTCCCCCACATTATCCATTATATAGGGATATATGTTCACCATGGAACCTAAAAGCGCATCTGGAGCATCCTCCTGGTCTAAACCAGCTTCTCTGCCGGATAACCATTCCAGCGTACCATGCGTCCCTAAATGGATTAAAGCATGACTTTTTTGCTCCTGTTGCAGATATAGATAGAAGGCGATATATTGATGATGTGGCGGTAGACTTACATCATGAAATAGAGCCTCCTCGTTTTCCTCCCACCCTCGAGCGGGCTGTGGCATTAAATTAATGTTCCCAAACCTAACTTGTGGCAGCACCAGAAACCGCTGTTGGTTATCGTCAATCCAAACCATAATATTAGCTGAATCAGGTGGGCCCCATTTCTCAACAACCTGATGCTGAAACCTAGGTGCGAGCTCCGAAAACCACTTTTTATACTTTTTCATTGGCACCAGAACCGGTCGATCTTCTTTTACCATTCGGTCAAGTTCCCCCGGAGCCCAAGAGCCAACATTACGACCCCCGTCCATAACTTTTTTATAGATTAAATCTTCAGTTATTTCCTGATTTCCTAATTTATATCCCTCGCCTTGCAGCGCATGCAAAATACTAAACATGCTTTTTGGCAAAACATTCAGATAACTCGCCCCAATATTGTGTTTGCCAGGATGTCCATTATAATAAATCAAGGTTACATGTTTTTGCGCATTGGGGATGTGACGCAACATATGCCAAGCTTTTACTTTAGCGACCATATTACCAACGCGTCCAGGCAGCGGTACTTTCTGTTTGAAACGATTTCCTAAGCTATCTACAACATCTTCCTTCGTGGCTATCACAGAGGGCTGTATTTGGCCCATAATCTCGGGGCGTACCATCGAAAGAATCCGTTCCGAAATTGGAATACCAACCGTTGACTTGCGCCATTCCTGCAGGCTTTGCGACAACGTTATGGCGTTTATAACAGGAACACCAAGATCATCGAATGCTCCAGCCAGCTTATCTGGAGCACCTCCAGGAAGTGACGAGAAGTTAATCAGTACCTCGATTCGAGGTTTACCGTCTATTTCCATGCAAAAGTGTCGTAATGCCTTTTCTAGTGGGAAGCCATAAAACATCAGGACATTGAAACCGGCCGCAGTTAACTCCTTGGCATATTCTTTCAAATAACCATCTTGACCAGTTATAAATTCATAACGAAATCCGTAAATTCCTACCCAAGGCGCCTTTTTTGCCCGTTCACCCTGCGCGCTGGCAAACGTATCAAAATCTGTATAAACTTCACCGGTGCGCCAATCAGAGATAGCATAATCAGGAAAATGAACGGCTGGAGCGACTTGAAAATTCATCCCCATATGTCTGTCAGCTAATAGCTGCGCAAGTCTCACGATATTTTCAGAACTTGGGTTTTCAAAATAGCTATCCACGACAGGATCAAACTGCATACCCCACTTACTATAATTAGCGGCCTCTGGCGTACTTCCCACAGCATAAACGGCCCCTCCCCGCCGCACAACCTGCTGCATGGGCTGAACAAACCGTTCTATTACCTGCGGAGTATGTACATAGCAAACCACGACATCCGCTTCCGCAATCTCGTGGTGACCTGCCTGCACTGTTATGACTTTGATACCAGAAGAAAATTCGGGAATCTGCTCTAGTGCGGCGATAGCATCAACAACAGGCTTACTATAGTTGTCTGATACCAACAGCGCTATTCGTTTAGTGGAGTCAATTTCCCGCGCAGCGCACCAGAAGACAGGCAACAATGTCAAAAGTGACAAACAACTAATCCACCGTACTAATTTACTCATCTATTTTTCTGGTATGTATATTACTTGGCCATCTTCGAGCTGATAGGCTGTCCCTAAACGTTCCCCTTGCCCAGAAGCTTCTTCAGGTGATATTTTTTTTATTTTTATTTCGCTTCCCTTCTTGGTGATAATCTCCATCTCGCCCGCCCTATTCTTCTTGGTCAAGGTCATCTCTGTAGAGGGATCTAACAGCTCCAGAACATTAAGAGCGGACATCAGCGCCAAAATCATCGCAACGATGAGGACGACACTGATATCAAATAAATTAGCCACTCCGCTAATGGGATCCTCAAGGGGCACACCGACATTCTCCCTCCTTTTTTGATTTAATAACTTCATCTTTATTTCGCAATATTTCCATTAACCGTTTCTTGATCAAAACCCTCAAGATCAACAACCTTTCGCAACTCCTGTTCTAATGCACTCTCGCAAGAAAGGAAATCGCTGGAGAGCCACTGTTCCTGCTTAACGGAAATAAAATAGGCTATAATACCACATACCAAACCTATAATTGTTGCTGTGAAAGCAGTCACCATATGACTCGCCATCGCTGACATATCTCCTGTCGATAACGTGGACAATGATTGTCCCATGGGAATTAACGTCCCGACTAACCCTAGAGACGGACCTATCTTTACCAGAATTCGGACCCGGTCAAGCTTAGAATTCTCTTTCTTTTCCCATCTTTGAACAAGTTCAGATAAGTGAATATCCGCACGGCGTTTGTCAGTCAAATAATTTTCTATATCATCTTTATTCTGCGATAGGAACCGAGTGACTCGCTCTTGTTTGGAGCGATTTATCCACTGGCGAACAAAGACGCCAAGAGACCAGAATACCCAAAGCACCATAAGCATCAAGCCCAGAAAAACGGGCAAATGCAACATCGCACTCAACTGAAACAAAAAATGTTCAATAAATTCAATCATGATTTTAATATTTTAATATTGATAGTTTATTCCTAAAAAGAACGTCCGTCCTGGTGCGTAATAATAACTCGTAGCAGAAGTATAACTTCCATAGTACAGCTTATCGAATAAATTGTTAAGCGTAAAATTAATCCCAACAGGGCCAAAGCTTTTAGCCAACTTTAGATCAACCACAGTAACTGGATCCATTTTCTTTTCTAAACTATTCTCCAGGTCTCCAAAGAAGGAGCCCGTGTGCCTCCCCCACAAGCTCATATGCCCGATCTGGCTATCGTAAATAACTGCTCCGGAATAAATGTTACGCGGATTATCACTCATCTCTTTTCCTTCGTATTCTGAATTCGTTTCATATTTCGTTACTTCCGATTCGTTATGAAAATAGCTCGCTTGCAGCGTAATAAAAGGAGAAACTCGATATTTTGCTGAGCTTTCTATACCCCATAGATTGACTCTTCCAATATTAATATACTGCCGAACAGGCAAATCTCCCGGATCAAAATATGAGGGAACAGCGGAGGCATCGATAAGCACAGCAGCCAAAAAGTCACTATATTGAGATCGGTAAATTGTAGCAGATAGATCGAGATTGCCCATAAGCTGGAGATCGGCACCGAAATCAATGGAATGACGCATCCGCTCAGGTTTTAAGGCTGGGTTTCCTAAGCGGAATGAAGACCCTAACGGCGTCGCATTGTACATATAGAAGGCTCCCGGAGCTCTAAATCCAGTAGCAAATAATGAACGCAAACGCAGATTATCCAAAAGTTCATATGTTACTCCAACCTTTGGCGTCAACACATTTGAACTCGCTTCATTGTAATCAATAACCAATGCATCTTCCAACATGTTATCAAAAAAGTGCCCCTTATGATTCGACCAATGATCAAATCTCAGCCCTAGGTTCGCATGCAAATTCGGTGCTATACGAATGTCGTCATTCACAAAAAACGAGATGAAATCCTGCCTGCCGCTAAAATTTTGTTCGCCCTTGCTCGGATATCGCTTCTTGGAAACTATTTCGGTGAATCGAAGGTCAGCTCCTAATGTGATGTCATTATTTCCAATACGATGACTCACCTTTCCAATCATACCATACGTGTCTAAGGGGACACGAGAGATATAATTTAACTCGTTAAACTCGCTAGCGGTTGCATCCCATCCCCAGGCCTCCGAGCTACGATTTTGTACGTTGTAATAGACTAGAATATCGGATTTAAACCCTGCTTGGGTATTTTGGTAGCGTAGCTGATAATTTCCCGTCTCCGTTTGATCATCATACAATGTATTGGTACCGGATAACGGCTTTTGCACGTTAAAGTCCGCTGTAGCTGTTATATTACCACCCCCATCAAAATCATATCTCACCTTCGTATTGATATTAAACAGAGACATCTTTGGCTTTCGAAAATGATCTTTCCATAAGCTATCAGCCATATATGCGTACCCATCAGTACTTTTATATTCAGCGAATGCAATAATTCCCCACCGCTTAGCAAAGCGGCCACCAACCTTCACGTTCGCTTGAAAGGTGTTCATGGATCCGTAACGGACATCAGCTCCCAAAGCGAGCTTATCGGAAGGCCCCTGGGTAACTAAATTGATTGTTCCTCCCATGGAACTCGATCCATAAATTGATGAGCCTGGACCGCGCACGACCTCGACGCGTTCGATGCTATTCGTCGCTAGTGAATTCCATTCGGAGACGCCTCCCGTATAGGCGTCGTTTATGGGAACACCATCTTTCAAAACAAGCGTACGGTTCGCTGCCCCTGTACCTCGTAAAATAACGCCCGTATGCGTTCCTGTCGTCGTCAAACCGCGGCTTCTATCTACCATTACTCCTGGAATAAACGCAAGAGCCTCGTCAATAGATTGTATCTGCCTGAGCTCGGGCGCACCTTTCTTTAATACCGATACACTGGATGAGATCTCTCGGAGTTCTTTTGGTAAGGTCGATGCGGTCACGGTGACCGCATCCAAAAATTGTGGGTTCCTTTCCAATTTCCAGTACAACTCCTGAGCGTCGCGGTCACTTATGGAAATCTCCTTTTCCAAAGGGAGATAATTGGGATGGACAGTCTTGACACCAATGGATTTCTTGATACTAAGATGAAGTCTTCCTTTTTGGTCGCTTGTTGCAATCACGCCTTTACCACGCTGGAATAAAGAAACTCCGGCGATGGGGTGTCCTTTTGAATCCTCTATGTTAATAATGACGGACATAGGCGGGCTTGAAATTTGTTGCGCAAAATTCACATTGCTAATCACCAGTCCCAATATAAAAAGGAGTAGATGTAATTTCTGCGCTGGAACGGAGAATAGATAGATCAACGCGTGTTTTAAAAAATTCATATGTATTTACAAATGCAATTAAGTTGCAATTATAAATATAAAAACACGTAAATGCAACATAGTTGCGTATATATTTCACAAATAACTTGATCCCTTAATAGCGGCTGCAAGCGTAGATGATTATCTCGGTCTTTTCAGAGACGCCCTATCGAAGTATACAATACTGATTATCAAAACGTAAAATAAATTGCAATAAAGTTTACAGGCATAAAAAAAGACGAACCGCAGTTCGTCTTCTAACTTATAAAGTTATCTCTAAATTCTATTCGCCAATTTTCGCGGCCGATGTCTGCGCAGAACGGTCAACTTTCTTCACCAAACCTTGCAGGACATTCCCTGGACCAACTTCCACAAATGATTCGGCACCATCGGAAAGCATATTTTGTACTGTCTGTGTCCAGCGGACTGCACCGGTTAACTGCGCGATCAAATTCGCTTTAATAGCTGCAGGGTCGGTATATGCCTTCGCATCTACATTTTGATAGATAGGACATACAGGGGTCTTAATCTCTGTTGCTTCAATTGCCGCTTGGAGCTCCACCTTTGCCGGTTCCATCAACGGAGAGTGGAACGCGCCTCCAACATTTAATTTTAACGCTCTTTTAGCCCCTGCTTCTGTTAATAAAGCACAGGCTTTATCAATTCCTTCTATCGATCCGGAGATCACCAGTTGTCCCGGACAATTATAGTTTGCTGGGACGACAACTTCCTCTATCTGTGCGCAGATCTTTTCTACGGTTTCGTCATCCAAACCTAGAATCGCCGCCATTGTCGATGGTTCAGCCTCACACGCTTTTTGCATCGCATTTGCCCGTTGGGAAACGAGTTTCAGCCCGTCTTCAAAAGAAAGAGCACCCGCTGATACAAGCGCAGAAAACTCCCCTAAGGAATGGCCCGCTACCATAGAAGGTTGGAAAGAATCCCCTAACGCCTTGGCGAGAATTACCGAATGGAGGAAGATCGCAGGCTGCGTTACATTGGTTTGTTTCAAGTCTTCATCGGAACCCGAGAACATGATATCTGTAATACGGAAACCCAAAATATCATTTGCTCTTTCAAACAATGCCTTTGTATCTTCATTCAAATTATAAAGGTCTTGCGCCATTCCTACGAACTGGGCCCCTTGACCTGGAAATATATATGCTGTCTTCATAAAAAAACGTGTTAACGTCCAAAAATATAAATTTTTTTGCCAGAATAATCAATTCGAGGTTGAATCCCTAAAAATCTAGTCTTGCTCCTCAGGGACAAAACTCATTGAGCTAAGCTTGTTCGCATCGAAAACATCGTTAGCAATTGTTAGCAATTCACTGGTGCTTACCTCATCGATCTTATTAAATACTTCCGCTAACGAAACTACTCTGTTATAGTCCATTACATTCTTAGCGGCAGCAATGATCATGCTCATTCGACTTTCTTCCGCAAGTGCAATCTGGCCTTTGAATTTATGTTTCGCCTTTTTTAGTTGTCCTTCACTAACGCCCTTATCCTTAAGCTTATCCAACTCTTTAAAAACGAGTTTTTTCGCCTTTTCTACCTTCTCCTGATCTGTACCTAGATAAATCGTAAACAACCCTGTGTCACCAAAAAGGGTGTAATTTGACTCTATTGTGTAGGCAATACCATACTTCTCTCGGATCGAAAGATTTAATATCGAACTCATTCCAAATCCACCAAGCATGTTATTCAGAAGAAGTAGTCCGGTCTTACGATCATCATGTATCCCGTATGCGGGTGAACCCAGCATATAATGGACTTGATTGATGGGTTTTGCAACTTCAATATGCTGATTAATAACAGGCACTGCGGCTCTCCGTTCACGCTGAGGCGTGTTTCGCGCCACTGGTCCAAAATACCGACTTAACATTCTTTCTACCGCACCAAGCTCGTAATCGCCGGTGATCCCAATAATAATTTCCGAAGTATTGTAATTATTTTTCAAAAAATCGCGAACATCCTCCGGTCGAAAGCCTTTCAGATCGTCCTGCAATCCGAGGATATTGTGTCCCAGACCCGACCCCTTATAAATCAGATCCTCGTAGTCGTCAATAATAGATTCCTCCGGACTATCCAAATAAGATGCCATCTCATCGGCGATAACACCTTTTTCCTTCTCCATTTCCTCTTCTGGGAACGTCGAATGGAAAATAATATCCTCAAAAAGATCAACCGCTCGGGACAGATGTGGCCTTAAAACAGAAGCATGAATACACGTATACTCTTTCGTTGTGTAGGCATTTAGATCGCCACCGACAGATTCCAAATAATTGAGAATCTGCTGCATTGACCGTCGCTCGGTTTGTTTAAAAAGAAGGTGCTCAATAAAATGAGCAACACCATATTTACCCACTTCCTCATCACGGGAGCCTGCATTAACCACCAGACAAGTGTGTGTTATCGGAGAGGACTGTCGGTGAAATACCGCACGGATACCATTATCCAAGCGAATAATTTCATATTCCATAAAAATTCAAACTCAATATTATATTCTAAATTTACCACCAAGTCCTTAAAATAAACCTACGGGTAACGAACTGATACAACCTTTATTACTACGATTTCTACAAACCCTGTCTTTGGCAGCAAAAATCTAAAGATCAAAGGTACATAATTAAACAATAACAGCTGCAGTTCCTCACCAGAACTACAGCTGCAAACTACCAACTTTCAAACTATAAACTAAACTGCGAAAGTGCTTTTTAAATATTACATACGAGGCCGACGCATTCCTCCCGGGAATCTATTTTCATCTGACGGTGCTGCTCCCGAAAACTTCTGCAATTTAAACGTGAACGTCAACATGAAGTACCGTGCGAGCCTATTGGACTGCGTATCCGTAATGTAGTAATCAGATACTGTGCGGGAAATATTTGTTTGTTCGTTAAGCAAGTCAAACCCTTGGAGTCGTAATGTCCCACGTTGCCCTTTCAAAAACCGCTGTTCGATGTAACTGTTAATAATAAAGGGATTCGCATTCAAGTCTCCATAACCGCTGTTGAATGTTTTAGAAACATCAACTCCAAAAATTGTTGAAGGTGTAACATTAACCGAAGCGATAACATTTGGTGCCCATGATTGTACAGAACGGTCCGCATTTCCAGAGAACGTGTTCTTCGTAAAATTATAAGAGTATCGTACCCCCGGATTAATCTCTAAATTTTCCGATGGGTTATATCGAAACATCATCCCCTGCATAAATACCCAGTTATTCGCAATATTCTTATCTCCTATAACCGCATTCCTATCGTTGGAGATATACGAAAGGTTCTTATTAAAAGTTAACCCTCCCATGAAATTGATACTATAGGTTTTTTCTTTGATCGACTTTCCGAAGTGATAGAACCCATTTACGCCATAGGTATTCTCATCCGCATTCAAATAACGAATTTCTTGAAAAGATCCAACGGTCGGATCAGCGTACATTTTGTTAAACCCTACAATCTTATCCGAAGTCAGGTTTGCATTCACCATCGCAAAGAACACATTCCCCTTTTGGAAATCTCCCGCGCGGTAGCGAACCCGTAAGGTATGTTCAAAAGCTGGATTCAAATCTGGATTCCCAATTGTCGTGTTCGTCCGATTGGTACTCACCTCAAATGGTAGAATTTGCGTAACCGTAGGTTCTGTAGACCGGCCTGAATAATTTATGCTAATGTTCTTTTGACGCGAGAATTTATATTCAAAGCGGGCTATCGGTACAAAATTAAACGACTTACGATCGATGACAGCCGATTCCGATGTACTAAAAGCATTTCCACTTAATACCGACGGTTGGACCGCCGCTCCCACTGCATAGGTTAGTTTATCATTGCTGAAGCGGTAACTCGCTCCAATACGATGAGTGGTGAAACTATAGTCATAGTTATAGTCGTAATTAAGCATCGGATCCTCAATAATACCACCTTGACGATCGAACCCTTGTTGTTTATTTTCGTTATCATAGTCGTTGACGTTCAAGTCGTAATTGAACTCTAATCGTCCAAATTCACTAAGGGGCTCCGTGTAATTCACGCTTCCTCCAGCATTCCAACTTTTGTTGTTCACTTGTTGAATAGTGAGTTCATAAATTGAATCTAAGGAAGCATTAGGGTCTGTCTGATCGGCGACAATGTTATCTAATGTACGATTGAACTCGTTATCTGTTACGGCATTATCGTAATTGAAGTTAAAAAAGATATTACGCCCGCTATCATTAAGTTTCCTATTGTACAAACCGCTGATACTGTAACGTGGCGCATAAGTATCCGTATTCGTTAGCTGATTCTGTATATTGTTCAAGGTACCATCAAACTCTATCCTTTTGTCCAGCGCAGTAACTCCGGTGTTATTATCAAAACCAAATTGTGGTGTTAACTTCAAATAATCTTTATCCGAAATATTCCACTCTAAATTACCTTCAAAGCGATGGCTTGCCTGTATGGTATTCGCATCCGTTTCTGAAGTTTCGGTCTGCGATAAGCCTAGGTTCTCTGTCATCGTACTGGAGAGCGTTGTGTTATTGTCTCGCCCGTAAGAGTAACTTCCATATATCTTGAGCTTGTCAGTAAAATCATGCCGAAAGTTAACACCAATCGAGCCCGTGTTGGTAAGTCCTTCGTCTCCTCCAAACATACCGCCTCCACGACGACCTCCACCTCCCTGACGACGACGAGAACCACCTCCCGTCGCACTGAAGTCGAACAGGCGCGCGTTCATATTATTCATATTACCAAGCACCGATATCTGTGTCTTATCGGTCATACCCATCCACATTCCAGTCAACTGGTAACGGTCTTCAGTACCGTATCCGGCCCGAAGTGTGGTCATATAGCCCGTATTATATTTAGGGTCGATCTGTATATTCAGTACTTTCTCAGAATCTCCCGTTTTATTACCTGTTACATTCGCCATGTCGCCATAATCGTCTACGACCTGAATCTTCTCAATGATATTTGCCGGAAGATTTTGTGTAGCGGTTTTCACGTCACCGCCAAAGAAATCCTTCCCATTAATTCGTACACGTGTTACAGATTCTCCGTGCGCAGTAACATTTCCATCTTTATCCACTTCAACTCCCTGAAGTTTTTTCAATGCATCCTCTGCAACTGAACCGTCCCTTAGTTTTAAATCCTTAGTTGAATATTCGACTGTATCACCTTTAACCTGAACAGTAATTACACCATTAACCACGACTTCCTCCAGCATATTTTCGATCCCCTTTAGTTCAAAAGATGGAATAATCATTTTTTGCTGTCCCTCACTAAACGTGAAGGATTGTTCAAATGGTTCGAAGCCCATACTGTTTACCTTAATGGTGAACGTATTTGCCTTTACACCGGTAAAACTGAAAATCCCCGCCTGCGACGCTCCGGTAGCTAGCGAATCTTGATCACTAGTGAGTAGTACGGAAGCTCCTGCCACAACTCTAGATTCCGTGTCGCGAAGCATCCCTTGGACTGATCGAGTTGATTGCGCATTGGATCCCATCGAAACCAGTAGCAACGCTGCGGCACACATCAATGTTAAAATCTGTTTCATCGTATTTTGACTCTTTACCTATTTATTATATTTTTTTATAATTCAATTTCCAACAATACCTTGTTGATGAAGTCCCTTTTTGAGCTCTTCCTTCTATTCCCGTTTACGGTTGCATGCGCGTTTCGGCCGGGAGTGGTTTGCTTTTTTGCCAAAAGCTCCGAACGATCTTCGTGGATTTCCAACTTCATATTGAAGGGCGATTTGTTAAAATCCCAGCGATCTTTGGCGATCACCACTTCATAAGTAAGACCCAAGCTGTCCGTAAGTTTACCCTGTGCCGCAAGCCCGTAACTATTGTTAATTGCTAAAAGGCCCTCAGGTGTACCACTAAAACCATACGCATAATACCCTCTGGATCGCTGCATTAGAGCATTCTTAAGATCAGCAGCACTCCGCTGATCTCGATCCTCGCGCATTAATGCACGGCGCACTTCATCATCCGCGTAGGGAAACCACAAAACGGCGTCCTTGTTTCCTTTTTCCTCAGCCTCCATGCGAATTGAAATCCCCTCGATGGTCGCCATACTTTGTAGCGTGTTATCTTGGATTAAAATGGCGATATAGATGTTCTTTTCGTCCTGAGCTATGTGATAAGCAAAATCGTTAGCCTCCGAAACGGGTAGTAAAGCCTCCCTCCATTCCGAGAGATCTCCATCAATTACAACATTCTTAATATCATTCGCGTGAACCCTAATTCTCTTCTGCGCGAAGCACATCAATGAGGAAGAAAAAAAAAGAAACGCAAAAAATATTCTTATCATACTTAACTATTTTTGATTGACGCAATCTTTCAGAAAATATCTATTCTTAATGTTGTTACAAAGAACAATAGAAGAAATGTAAATTAGTGTAAACGGGTATTTACCACAAATAAGTTACATTACTTCTCGCTAAATTATATTCGCCTCGGAACTTCGTACCCCATACATTTTTTGTATTTTCGTCTCATGCTTTTTTCCTATTATCAACAGCAATATATTGAGGCCGGTTGCGACGAGGCCGGTAGGGGATGTCTAGCGGGGCCTGTATTTGCTGCAGCGGTGATCTTCCCCTCCGACTACTGCAATTCGTTACTAAATGATTCCAAACAGTTGTCAGAAAAGAAGCGTCTATTGTTACGTCCTATTATTGAACAAGAAGCATTGGCTTATGCCGTTGCAAGCGTTTCCGCTCAAGAAATAGACAAAATAAACATTCTTAATGCTTCTTATCTCGCTATGCACCGCGCATTAGACGCGTTACAAACCAAAGCTGAATTCATTTTGGTCGATGGAAATCGCTTTAAGTCCTACGGTGTCGTTCCACATGAGTGCATTGTCAAAGGAGATGGCAAATATCTCTCCATTGCTGCCGCTTCAATCCTAGCGAAAACTTACCGAGATGACCATATGGACAGCTTAGCGAGCGAGTTCCCCCACTACGACTGGTTGTCAAATAAAGGTTATCCCACAATTAAACACCGAAACGCAGTATTAGAGCATGGCTTTAGCCCCCATCACAGAAAAACATTCCGTGTAACCGACCCTCAGCTAAAGCTATTTTAGCGCTCAGCCATGAATAGCTGATTAATAATAGAAAAAATCAAATCATTTGTATATTTTTGGCTCTTCAAGGCTTAAATCATCATTTGATTGTTGGAAGCACCAAGAAGACTGCCCAATTGCATCCCTAAGGTGTGCTCCATATAGCCCTTAACAGCAAATATTATCATAATATGAAACAGTGGTTTAAGGACAACTCGACGCATTTAACTATCATCGCCATCTTCATTGTACTGGTGTTCTTCTACTTCTCCCCAATCTTCGGAGGGAAAATGCTAGCTCAACATGATGTCGTGCAAGCCGAAGGGAGCCAAAAGGAACTCTTCGATTACAAAGCGATCGATGGTCATGCTCCTTTATGGACCAACTCGATGTTTGGGGGAATGCCCACATACCAAATCTGGTATGAACATGCGTATAACATTGCTTCCTACGTCGGAAAGACAATACGCCTTGTTTTCCCAGTACCTACGGATGTTGTGCTTATGTATCTTCTTGGCGGATATTTTCTATTTTCCGTGTTACGTGTCCGGCCGTGGCTTGCTGCCCTAGGTGCTGTGGCAATAGCCTTTACTTCGTATAATTTCATCTATATCGAAGCGGGACACCTTAATAAAGCCTACGCAATTGCATACATGGCTCCTATTGTCGGGTCTATAATTATGTCTTACAGGGGGAATAAACTTTGGGGACACGCCTTATTAGCGCTTTTTCTAGCTCTCGAAATACGTACGAATCACGTTCAAATTACTTATTACCTGTTTATTGCGCTCTTAATTTATTTGGGCATTGAACTCTATCACGCAATCCGCGAGAAAAAAATCAAAGGGTTTCTGCAGACATCTGCGCTACTAGCAGGGTCAGTAATCCTAGCGGTACTCGTTAACGCGTCCGTCCTTTTCCCAACCTATGAATACAGCAAACTCACGACTCGCGGCAAAGCTAATATTCAGAAAGTAGAGGAAGGAGGCCAAACATCAGGACTCGATAAAGAGTATGCTTACCAGTGGAGCCAAGGTGTAGGGGAAAATATCACCTTCCTAATTCCCAACGCCTATGGAGGTAAATCGAGTGGCACTTTTGATGAAAACTCCGAAGTTGTTAAATTCTTAATCAAAGTAGGAGCGCCCGCCAACCAAGCGCAACAAATAGCGCAACAAACTCTGCCATCTTATTGGGGTGAGAAAATGTTCACTGCCGGACCGTGGTACTTCGGAGCCGGAATCATATTCCTTTTCGTTCTCGGGTTATTCGTCGTCCGGGGACCAATTAAATGGTGGATATTGGGTGCGACACTGCTGACAATATTCCTTGCTTTCGGTCGTCATTTTCCGCTGATATCGGATCTATTCTTTGACTATTTCCCGATGTATAACAAGTTCCGGGCGGTAGAATCCATACTTGTGATACCTGCTTTACTAATCCCTTTATTAGCGATATTAACCGTCAATGAGCTCCTCACTCGCGCCAACGAGATCAAAAATCTTGATAAAACAATCCTTTACACCTTTGTCGCTGTTGGAGGATTTTGTTTACTAGTAGGTTTAATGCCTAGCTTATTCCTGAACTTCAAAAACTCTGGACACGAACAATTCGTGCAAGCCATTGGTCAGCAGTTTGGCGACAAACAGCTCGGCAATGAGGTAGCGAGTGCACTCATCAAGGACCGCACGAGCATGGCCGTTTCCGATGCTTACCGTTCATTCTTCATTGTGCTAATCACTTTCGGAATGATCTGGCTATTCGTAAAAAAGAAAATCAGCACCTCTGTCTGTCTTGGCGTCCTTGCCGTCGTAATAATAGCTGATCTTTGGGCTGTTGATAAACGATATTTAAATGATAATTCGTTTCTGGACGAGCGCGCTGCCAAGAGTCATATCGCAGAACGTGAAGTAGACCAGCTCATCCGATTAGACAAAGATCCGAGCTACCGCGTATTAGACTTAACAACAAACCCTTTCTCCGACGCCCGGGCGTCATATTTCCATAAGAGCCTTGGCGGATATCATGCAGCCAAACTCATGCGATTCCAAGAAGTGCTCGAACATCAGTTCAATGGCGCCGTGAACGAGGATGTGTTAGATATGTTGAATGTACGATACCTGATAACCCGTAACCCGCAAAACAATGCGGAACAAATCCAGCGAAGAAGTACTGCTTCTGGCAACGCTTGGTTCGTTGACCGGGTGACTTTTGTAAAAGACAACGCACAAGAAATGCAGGCAATCAGCAGCTTTAACCCTGCAAAAGAAGCATTCGTACATGAAGAATTTAAAAATAAACTAAGCCCAGCCCGATTAGGGCAAGCTGGAAGTGCGGAAATTAAGCTTGTATCCTATCATCCAGATACACTAAAATACGAGTCAACTTCGCCTAACGACGCTTTCGCCGTTTTCTCAGAAGTATTCTATGATAAAGGCTGGAAAGCATATATCGACGGTAGTGAAGTTCCTATTATCCGTGCAGATTATCTGCTTCGTGCATTACAGGTCCCTGGAGGAAATCATACGATTGAGTTTATATTTGCTCCTGCGTCTATGCGGATAAGTAATATAGTCTCTCTTGTCGCTTCGATCATACTTGTATTCGGATTATTCACTGTTGCATGGGTCCATCAACGGAATAGAAAGAAAGCCAAGAGCTCAGTACACAAATAATAAACAGATAGGATTGACTAAAAAGAACCCGCTATAAAATCTTATAGCGGGTTCTTTTTTATACCTCAAGAGAAATAATATACGGAATGAACGCTTGACAATTACTTCCTGATCATTGAAGAAGGAGTACCTGTTAACGCTTCTATTCGCTTTTTTCTAACAGTCGCTTTATATCCGACATTTCTCCGAATAACACCAACATATCGTCGTCCCGAAGCACTGTCTCCCGCTTAGCAATTCCTGAAGCCTCTTTCGTTTGGACGTTTTTACCTTTGACTACCGTTGTAATTGACTGCACTGTCGTCAGCACAATGACTTTATATTTGTTGGTTAAATTTGCTTCTTCAAGGGTCATCCCGACATAGCGAGGAGGGACTTTCGTCTCAATAATACTATAACGATCCGATATCTTAAATGAATCGACAATATCGATATTATCGAGGCGTAAAGCAAGACGCTCGGCAGCCTCCTCTTCGGGCATGATGTACTCATCAATCTGCATAGCCTGCAATACCGCTTTTTGTAAATCGGAAACTACTCGGCCGATTATACGTTTAACCTGAAGTTCCTTAATAAGCGCCGTGGTCAAAAGAGATGCTCCTTCATCTTCTCCGATCGCTATTATAACTGCGTCGCTATCTTTTAGTGGTAAAGAGGTCATCGCTTCTCTATCGGTAGTATCCATACATACTGTATGCGTAATCCTGTCCTTAAGCTGTTCAACGATACTTAATTTTTTATCGGCCGCGATAACCTCATGTCCCAGCTCAGTTAAATGAATCGCCAGCGAGCGACCGAAATGCCCTAATCCTAATACTATGTATTTCATGTCTAAAACAAAATCTTTTCTGTGGGGTATATATAACTCTTGTTCTTAGTGTTTTTAATAAATGCAACCAGTAATGTTAAAGCGCCCACACGACCGATAAACATCGTAAAGACAACTATAATCTTCCCCGCAGCAGACAGCGATGGTGTAACACCAAGACTTAAACCACAGGTAGTATAAGCCGATATCGATTCGAACAGAAGACTCTTCATCGGTTGATCGGGATTTGCAAACGTTAGTAGTATGAAGCTAAGCGTTATCATCAGAACGGAGAGCAGAATTATTGCAAACGATTTATTCACGGACTCCGAAGCGATACGGCGGCGGAAAATCTCTATCGAGTCCTTTCCCCGAGCTAGGGCGATAACATTCATTAATGATACCGCAACCGTAGTTACCTTAACTCCGCCTCCGGTAGACCCAGGAGAGGAGCCAATCCACATAAGGGTTACGAGCATTATAAGTGTAGACCCACCGACGAAACCTACCGGCACGCTATTAAAACCTGCCGAACGGGAGGAATTTGCCATGAAAAAGGATGTCGCCCAATCTCCTGCAACGCTTGCATGTTCCGTCAATGTGTGCTGTTGCTCTAAAAAATAATAGGAAAAGGTAGCCGCAACAACGACGATCGCGTTACATATAAGAACAAAGCGCGTATTGAAAGTAATCGCCCGTGGCTTATGTACAAAGGGTCTGCGCAACACAAACCTATGCATGAGCCGACGTCCCCAGTTCTTGAGAAATGAGTAAAAGTTAAACACCGTACCAAAACCCAATCCTCCAAGTATGAAAATACTTGCTAAACAAATCTGAAAAGCATAATTGGTTTGATACGCCTGATGGGTGATACCCCCATGGAGGATCGAAAATCCGGCATTACAAAATGACGATATCGCATGAAAAGCAGAAAAAAAGATGCGTTCCGCATTGGAACCAAACTGATTTGCATCCAATGAAAAATAAATAAAAATACCCCCTAATAACTCAAAGAATAGCGTTATAAATATAATCGTCAATAGCGTTGAAACTACAGAATTAAGCTTGTTTTCACCCAAAATCTCGCCAAACATCAACTGATTTTTATAAGAAAAGCCTCCGGAAAAAAAGTACCCGAAGAAACCTGTAAACGTCATAATACCGAGGCCGCCAATTTGAATTAAAAGCATAATTACTGATTGGCCAAAAACAGAGAAATTTGTCGAAATATCCGTCACCGAAAGACCGGTAATACAAACGGCACTTGTGGCCATAAAAAGCGCATCGACAAAACTCAGCGGCGCTTCGATCGTCGTGCGCGGCAACATCAAAAGTACCGTCCCGAGCAAAATCAACGCTAGAAAACTAATAATAAATAATATCGTTGGGTTGAAGTAAAAATTGTCAAAAAACAAGCTGCTGCGAGAGAGTTCGGAAAGAAATACAACCGCAATACCAAGATATACCCATTCATGTTTAGCAAAGTATTCAATGTGATTTATATGGCAGAATACTATAAAAAGAAAATACGCCGTGAGCAGTAACCCTAAAATATGCGAACTATTGAGTTTACGTCTGGTTACTATCGCCGCTGCCGTACGTAGGGCAACTAATACAAACAGAAAGTAGAAAGATCCTGTTACAAGAGATTGGGTTGTTTCCGCAATACCCTTGTCTGTAATGTAGCCAATATGCGTTATTGTCAACAGCGCACAAATCATGCTCATATAGAACATAACTTGGTCGACAAGCCTGTTTCTATATTTTGTTAGAAATTTGAAAAACCGAATAATTTCTTCCATCCACAAACAAAACTAGGATTTTTTTCCTTACAAGCAGAAATAGAATGCTTTTATCGACCTATTCCGACTGTTGATCATCCTTCTTGAACAATCGTTTAAGAAAACCTTTCGTTTTTTTAACCTTTCCTTTGGTGTCTTCAACCTTTTCCAAAACCTCCTGAGCCGACCCCGTCAAACGGGCTTCCCGCTCCTTACTAATTCCGGCGGTCTGCTTGATGCCGTCGAGCAGACTTTGCCACATATCTTTAAAAAAAGTATGAGAGGGATCCCTCCTGTGGTTTACCTTTCCCACATGATAGATCTCATTAGCATCTGGATTGCTGTCGTTAATCAGTATCTGATTAACTAAAAATGAAATAACTCTCTTGCTTGTTTTCTCTCTGCGATCTAGTATTTCAATTTTCAGGTCGTCGTAGTTAAATCTAAAATCTCCACGGCTACGGTGGTCGGTAGCATACATATTGTACTTGATGCTACGTATATTCCCCGAACCAATTTCCACGTTAAGTAAAGGTTTCAAAATTCGGTTAAAATGAGTGGCACTCATCGGACCAACGCTCCCCGAATAACTGTACGCTCCCGTTTTACTGAGCATATCCAGCTCAAATTTGGCATGCATATTACCTCGATCCATGATACGGGTATTCATGTTGACATGCATAAATTTATCTTTAGAAAGCCTCGAACTATCATTTGTCACATTCGCTAAATATCCTGAAGTCCCTATAAAAGAAACCTCCCCTATTTGATGATACTTACCGCTCATTTCTGCATACACTACATCAAAATTCTCTAAAAACACCGAGTCCAGGGCGAGAAGGCTCTTCACACGCATCAGCTTCTGATGAGGTGCCTGACCGATCTGGTTCGCGGGCCTTTTCCTATACCTTTTGTCACCAAAAAGCTTAAGTGAGCCGTTTTTAACCTGAACTTTGCTCGCCACAACCTGTTGCAAATCAAAAAGCCTCTTAAAATCTAAGTTCTCCATACGCAACGTATCTACAGAGAACTCCGTCATGGTCTTATTTTCTCCGCGTTTCTTAAAGTATGCTTCCCTTCCCATTTGGGGTTTAAAGGAGATCGCGGTAAGAAGTACGTTTTGCTCCTGTGTATTAATCTTAAGTTCCTTGAAGCTCGCTTGGTAGAAACCATCCGTAAATTTATAAGTGAACCCCGGAATATTCACCTCTACAAGCTTCGTATACAGAAACCTAGACGTGTCTGACAGTGAAGTTTCATCAATCAACACATCCCGCACCTTGATCTGCACATTACTTAGAGAAAGGTCGCTAGAACGATCTCTATCAAGGTTCATATAGGTAACTTTCAGATTATCTAGGTCAATATTATCGACATTCACCTTTTGAAATACATCTCGAATATTCTCGTATAGCGAACGTTTAGGTTTAACACTGACCGTGTCATTATATGCGTGATACTTATTGCGCAACACCATTTCTGGTTCCTCGAAAGTAATAGATTTGATGTTTAACACCTTGTCTTTTACGACATCCATAATACCAAATCGCTTAATTTTTAACGCTTTAAGTGAGATATCATACAAATTATCAGGAGCAAGGCTATCTCTCTCTAACTGGGCATACACTGCTGAGTCTGATCTGAGCTTAACATTTTTGAGTGTAACGTTCCCAAGGGCTAAGTTAATATCCAGATCATCGTAAGTCAACCGGTACAAGCTATCCGTAGAGCTGTTCACGATCTCCTGTAGTTTTTCCTCCACCAACGGCTTCCAATTGCTTGAAAAATATGACGATAGACCAAAAACAGCAACGATAAGGATTAGAACAATGCCAATAACCCACTTCCAAATTGGTTTCATATAAAAGGACTGATAAATTTGTTAATAATTGTTCCCTCGACGTTTCGCAGGCCAATCTAAGGTAGGAAAAAAGATCGAAGTTACAATATATCGCTCATTAAGAAAAACAACAAAAAACAGAATTTGTTTGACTTAAAGTATACATTACTTAACTAGAAACGACATGTTGAACACAATTACTTAAATAGCTATCGTAACACGAAGGTTTGTTCCTTCACTCGGATACATAATTTAGGCGAAATATCAGGAACCTCACCTCTTTTTGACGACCACCGTAGGTTGGATTTTATTCAAAAAAATTTAAACGCTATTCTTAATTAGGATTCATTAGCCCCCTTAGGAACATGTAAGTTCGTGCCTAATCGTTTATTTAATTTTTTTATAAAATATGCTGCTAACAATGGAGATTCCACCTCTTTATTTTGATGTATAAAAAAATAAAGCTGTTGCAGCCCTGCGTCCTTCCACTCCGCTATAGTGTCTATCCAAGCATCCAATCGCGTATAATCCGAATCGTGATTGGCCCCTACATAGCGAATAAACGCCGTGGGGCTGGTAAAACGCATATGTAGCATGTCTCGCCTACCTGCAGTATCTACAAGTACATTCGTTTTCTCGGTGTCTTCAAGCATTTTATAAAAACGTTCCGCATTTGCTGGCGAAAACCATTCTTCATTACGTACTTCGACCGCTAAAGGATAGCCCTTGGGAAACTTTTTCAGGAACAATTCAAGGCGTTCAAAATCCTTCGGTTTATAATTATCAATAAGTTGCAAAAACGCCATACCCAATTTCTCTTCAAATAAAACAGTGGCATCGACAAACTCGCTAACTTTTTCGTCCGTATTTAGTAATCGACTAAAGTGACTTATAGAACGGGGAATTTTAGGAAAAAACTTGAAATCGTCTGGAGTTTTTGATCCCCATGTTTCGACCTGTTTCTTCGTAGGTGAATTATAAAATGTCGCATTCAGTTCAATTGAATTGAATTGTGAAGAATAATATACTAATTCATCCTTCGTACCTCTGGGATAAAATCCCTTCAAATCTGCTCTATTCCATTTTGCACAACCAACGTAAACTTCAAAGGGTTTATCCCGTTTGTGAGATTGAAGTAGATCTAATGATACCTGCGGAGTCGCCGGGAGTGTGAAATCAATGATTGAAGGATCTGGTACCTTTCCGAATTCCATATAGTAATTTTTAAAGTTTAGAACAACGATTTTGTTGACCCTCGCCTGCTGCCAATCTGCCTTTAGGCATAATCCGAAGCAGAAACGAGCCTGTCATTGCTCCTAAACAAAACTAACTTTTTTTTTCGCTTAAAGCAAAGATTCTCCATCCGTTGCAAATACTACTGAACAGCAAAATTTTACCCACGACGCAAACATCCTCTTACGGGAAAAAATAAAACCTGCTTTTGTTGCAGGTTTTATTTTCAGGATTTTTCCTGGACAAGGTTAATGATACAGCGACTAAAGCTTTTTATCTTCTACATCCCACCATAATCGTGTTCCGCCATTATCTTCTCCTCCCAACATAGACACCGCTTCGTTGACCGCGACACTATTACTATTATACTCGCGTTCTGGATAAGGTACTCTACGAATACCCGGGTCCGTCGGAATAGTATTTCCGCTATAATTAACAACAACAGGAAACAATATTGGGTAACCAGATCTTCGATATTCCGCCCATGCTTCATCACCATCTGGGAACATCGCAATCCATTTTTGCGTAATGATTCGCTCCAATTTTCTGTCCTGCGTATCTCCTTCTTCCCAGCGCACAGTTATCGTGCTTAAATGGGGAGATCCTTGTTTAACATCATTTTGTCCAGGCGTTTTTGCCTTGGGATCAATATACGCAATAGGTTTATCCGTTGCATTGTTTTTGTATGCGTCTGCCGCCGCGCTCACACCATACATTTCAAAAGATTTGTCTATCCCCGTTTCATAGTTCGTTTTAGCGATCCCCGCATTTGCCCAGTTCCGAAGTGCAGCCTCAGCTTTGAGAAACCAGCTTTCAGAGGCCACCATAAATTGCATTTTGTTAGGCAGCGCCAGCATTTTTGAGTAATTATCGTATCTGCTCTTTGCATCAATATCAATTCCTGACCGAATCCCCTTATACTGATCTTTTACAACTGGATCTGTCGCTTTGGCGAAGAGTTTAGCAAGACGAGGATCTTTATATCCGCCTAAGATCGATTCAATTGGGGCGCCCATTCTGGTATCACTCCACGTAGTGGTAATAATGTTCAAAGGGTGGTCAACGCTTAAACTGAAGAAGCAATTGTCATCAGTTGACTCCAGTAATCCCCCATTTTCGGGATTAAGCGCTTTTTCGCCTTCAACCTTAGCTTGAGCCGGTGACTTAAAGGCAATGCGCAGTGCCAAACGCAACCGTAACGTATTGGCAACACGCAACCAACGTTCGTAATTATCACTAGTATAAGCGAGATCTGATTTCTTCATCGCCGATGATACTTCCTTTCCCTGATAGGATTTTAGGATGGTCGTAGCTGTATCTAAGTCTAAGAAAAAATTCTTGTAAGCGTCTTCCTGTGAATCATAATGGATTTCATCTGCTTGATTCGGTAAGTTGTATTGACTATAAATAATGGGACCAACCTTATCGGATGTTCTATGCATTGCTGAAACTTTAAGAATCTTGGCAAAAGCAAAAACGTCTTGCATGGCTTCATCCGCACGTGTAATTTGTTCTACCCGATACAGAGGATTCATAGCACGGATATACCGATCGACCCAGATCGACGAATACCATCCTGGAACTAAACTGTATGTTAGATTATTCGCATTCCCAACAAAAGGGGCCTGTGCGGCCAAATACCCTCCGTATGCATCACTTGTCAAGTTATTTCCTAGCTGGTATTCTCCAACAGTTTCCGGAATAATATCCCGCTGCGCCTGCGCGAGGAAAGCCGAAACTAGCGCAAAGTCGCCCATTGCTTCCTCGTCGGTTACTCCCGCAGGGTTCGTGTTGAGTTCTTCAAAATTTTTCGTACAACCCGCGGTCAGGAGTCCGCTCAATATTAATATTGTAATTAGCTTAGTTATATTTTTATTTCTCATCTTTTCGTTTGTTAAAAGGATACTTTTAGGTTCAAACCGTAACTACGTGTCGCAGGAAGCGCAAAGCTATCGTAGCCTTGTCCCCCCACACCTGTTGTCGTGTTCAATTCGGGATCATACGGCGCATCATTCTTGAAGAAAAACAAATTCCGACCAGTAAGTGATATTGATGCCGCTTTTATACCTTCCCATTTAACCGGAATCCCATAGCTTAGAGAGATCTCACGCATGCGGATATTGGTGGCATCGTAAATCTGACCTTCAATGATACCATCACGATTACCGACTGCGGTATAATATGCTTGAGCCGGAATTTTACCTTCCCAAGGTGTTCCGTCTGCTTTCACCGCAGGGATATCTAATCCCCCGGCATCACGCGCAGCCGCACTTTCCTCACTCACACCAAATGAATTCAGATATCCATCAGTGATACTGATTACCTGTCCCCCAAACCTTCCGTCAATAGTAAAACTTAAACCAAATTTCCCGTAAGTAAATGTATTGTTCCAACCAACGATAGATTTAGGGGTATTATTTCCAATATAACCTTCAGGTCCAATTTGTGGCCGTCCTTGATCGTCAACAACCATCACACCATTTTCATCGCGCAAGAATGTCCGTGCCCAGAAATCGCCAAATGAACCATTCAATCGCAATACATTAAAATTTCCGCCAATCGAATATCTGTCGCCCAGATTCGGCGCTAACTCCAAAATCTTATTTCTATTGGCTGTGAAATTTATCCCGGTATTCCATGTTAACTTTTCCTTTTTTATTGCATCAACACCCAGAGCGATTTCGATCCCTTTATTTTCCACGTTACCCGCGTTTAAGAATACTGTTGTATAAACTTGGCCAACAGGGGCTTGATAAGAAAAATATTGATCCTTGGTGTTCGTTTTGTATAACGCAAGATCAAAGTTTATTCGATCCTCCCAAAATCGTCCCTCATATCCAATCTCATAACTCCTACTGATTTCTGGTCGCAGCGGTAAGCCTTGATAAGGGCCGGATACGTTCGCATTGAGAACACCTGTCGAGAGCGTGTTTGTCGGAATAGTACTGTAGATACCAACGTCATTTCCGACCTCAGCCAACGTTAACCTAAGTTTACTGTATGTTATAAATGAAGGCATCTTTATCATATCAGACAATATTGCCGACAGACCAGCGGACCAGTAAAAATATCCCTTTTTTTCTTTCGGGGTATTCGCTAGCGTTGATGACCAATCGTTCCTTGCCGTCAAATCCAAAAAGATTTTATCTTTATAACCTAGGTTTGTTGACCCGAAAACAGACTGAAGTTGACGGTTACTAATAGTTTCAGTCAGCACATTAATAGGTGCATCCCGGTAAATATTACTTAAAAGGAACTTATTCGCAACAGCTAATTTTCGTTGATCGATATTCCACGCGTCGGACTTCGTATCATTAATGGACGTTCCAGCCGTAAAGTTCAGATCCCAGTCCTCTGCAAAGGTTTTATTACCGATTAAAAGAAGGTCACCATAGAGTGCCGTGCTTTCCGTCTCGTCGCGCATAAATCGACCATTATCTTCTAAAACACCTTCAATACGTTCTCCTGAAAGCACACCTTGGGTACCTGCATAAACATGACGCTCCCAACTGTCCCAACGTTTGTTCATCGTTCCACGGGCGCTTACAGACAACCACTCGTTAATATTGAATTTTAATTGTGCTTGCGCGATGATATTGTCCCGCTTCTGAAATGTTGAGTTTCTATTGAGTACCCAGTAAGGATTCTGGGAATGGTGCGTACCGGTAAGCCCTTTATCTGCATTCACATTCCACCAGTCTTGAAGATAGAGATTCCGTGTTGGCGATAAATATTCGTAGTTTTCAAATTGATCGAAATCTAGCCCTCTAGGAAACAGGTACAAGCCCGCAATAGGACTAAAATAAAGTCCCGAGGTCGGCCTGTTTTTGACATCTTGGCGCGAATACATCATGTTCCCATCAAAGGAAAGCTTGCCATCAAAAAAGCTGGTTGAATTGCGAAAGGTCGCGGAATGTTGCTTAAATGTATTTGTTGGTAATATTCCGTTATTGGTTGTATTCCCATAGGAGAAATAATTTTGCATCCGTTCGGTTCCCCCGCTTAAAGATACCGTGTTAATAAGCGTGGTTCCTGTGTTAAAAAAATCCTCAACAGGGACTTGGTAATCACCCTTTTCTCCCCAACTTTCTTCGCTACCCTCGGATGTTTGTCCATAGCGATATTGAAACTTCGGTAAATAGAAAGCTTCATCCGCAGTTATACCCGATGAAACGTCAATCTTTAGATTTCCTTCAGCACCCTTCTTTGTCGTAATCATAATCGCTCCGTTAGCTCCTTGACTACCATAAAGAGCCGATGCAGAAGCCCCCTTTAGCACATTGATACTTAAAATATCGTCCGCATTAAGTGTGCTTAGAATATCCCCTCGATCTGCTCCCCCTCCGAATGCCCCTTCAGAACCACTACCGCTCGTGTTAGTAATAGGAAGACCATCGATAACGTACAGTGGTTGATTATTACGATTCGATTTAAACCCACGAAGTATAATATTCACCGATCCACCGATACCTGACGAGCTCCGATTAATTTGCATTCCGGAAACTTTTCCGGTAAGGTTGTTCATCGGATTTGCATCCTTGACCTTCGTTAGCTCGTCACCCTTAACTGTTTGAGTTGAATAGGACAAACTTTTGGCTTTCC